>JBHELM010000249.1:0-2831 GCA_046352715.1 Thermoplasmatota archaeon
CGTGAGCGCTGATGGAGGGAGCGGCACCCGTGGGAGCGGTGGCAACCATGTCGGCACCAGCGTTGAGGCGGTCGGCGTTGCCGACGGGGACGGTGGTCGTGTGGAAGTAGAGCGCCTGGCCGCCGGTCGGGCGGATGAGGCTGGCCGACTGCGTCCCGAAGCCGAGGAGGAGGGGCGACGCCGCGCTGCTGGAGCCTGCGCCGCCGCTGGGGGCGTCGCGGTTCACGGTGCCCGCCACGGTGACGTCGCCCGGCGTGATGGTGGCGCCGTCGGCGGGCGAGGTGATGGCGACCTTGGGGCCGCTGGTCTCGACGCCGGAGCCGTTGACGCAGTCGCTGCCGGACGCGTCGAACTGGGAGAGGAGGCTGCAGCCGGTGGTCTGGCGGATGACCGTGCCGATGTCGTGGGCGCTGGTGGCGACCGAGGAGCCGTCGGCGCACCCGTAGGCGGAGACGCAGCCGTCGGCGTAGCTGACGTAGAGGCGGCCGTCGGAGCCCAGGTCGAGGTCGTTGAAGTCGAGCAGGTTGCGGCAGACCTCGCTGCCGCCGCCGGGCCAGATGCCGCCGATCTGCACCGGGTCGCCGGAGGCGCGCTCGACCTTCCAGTGCGCGCCGGCGTCGAAGGTGCGGGCGACGTACATGTACCAGACGACGCGGCTGTCGCCGGTGCAGGTCCAGGCGTTGGTGCCGGTGGTGTCGGTGGTGCCAAGGAAGCTGACGGCGGCGCGGTCCCAGTCGCCGGATTCGACGTTGGCAAACTCGGCGCGGGTGATCTTCTCGCCGGCGGGGCCGGTGTAGGCGTCACTGATGCGGCCGGTGCCCTGCCAGGTCGCGCCGAAGTCGGGGGAGGCGGAGGCGTAGAGGCCGCCGTTGAGGCCGGCGGCGAAGTAGAGCCAGGAGTTGCCGGCCGGCTTGGGGGTGCGGCTCCAGGCGAGGCCGGGGTCGAAGTGGGCGGTCGGCGGGATGCCCGGGACGTCGATGGCGGACCAGGTGAGGCCGTTGTTCTTGCTCAGCTCGATGCCGGCGTTGTTGAGGCAGGCGCTGTGCGGGATGGCGGCGTAGCCCTCCGCGTTCGAGACCTTGACGTGGCCGAAGAGGCTGGCGCAGGTGAGCGGCTGGCCCGGTGGGGTGCTGGGCGACTGGGAGAGCCAGGTCAGGCCGCCGTCGTAGCTCTCGGTGCAGGCGTTGACGGTGGGGTACTGGCCGCAGTAGTAGACGATGTGCGGGTAGGCGGCGTCGAGCGGCACGGGGAGGTCGCGGGAGTAGGAGCCGGAGCCGATGGTCTGGTGGTCGTTGGCGCTGAGCTGGCAGATGGGGGTGGTGGTCCAGTGGTCGACCGGGTTGCCGGGCGGGACGGGAAGGGCGGCCTCGTCGCGGAACGCCATGTCGGTGGTGCAGGGGGCGGGCCACTCCATGTGGCCGGCCCAGGTGCGGCAGGTCTCCTCGTCGGTGAACAGGATGGGGTCGGCGAAGACGTGGTGCACCTCGGGGACGGTCTTGCGCGAGTAGTCGGTCCAGGCCACGGTGGGGGGCGAGGCGGCGTCGTCCCAGGTGGCGCGGCCGACGCCGGTGAGCGTCTTGAAGTAGAAGATGTCCTTGCCGGCGGGGTTGGCGGGGGAGGTCTTCCAGCACACGCCGCCGCTGGGCTCGGCGGAGCCGCCGACGAGGAGCGGGTTGCCCTCGTAGTCGGGGACGCGGTAGCCGTCCCAGTCCGCCTTGCCGGGGGAGCCGAAGCCGGTGCTGTTGCCGGTGACGTGCAGGATATCCGCGGGGGTGGCCTGGGCGGCGGGGAGGCCGCTCAGGACGGGGGACAGGGTGGCCAGGAGGAAGAGTCCGGCCAGGACGGGACTGACGACGCGCGGTTGCGACAAGGGATGCACCAAACCACCGCCGCGGGCTTTCGGGCCGCGGAGATGCGCGCGCATTGCGGCTGCGGCTGAAAAGCCCTTGCCCGTCCTTTAGCTGCCTTGTTCCCACTTGGGCCCCTCCTGGCCAGTGTTGGTAGGGTCGGCTCGCCCGCAGGATGGACTAGCGCTTGGTGACCGTGATGTGCACGGCCTGGAAATCCTCCAAGGAGCCATCCCTGGCATGGAACGTCACGGTGTAGTCGCCCGCCTGCGCCTTGGCCGGCGTCCAGGAGAACGCCCCTGTGACCCCATTGAAGGTGGCCCCCGTCGGCAGGGTGTCGGCGGCGTAGGTCACAAGGTCGCTGTCGGGGTCGGTGGCGTGGACCGTGAACGCCAGGGTCGTGCGCGCCTTCACCGTCGCATCGGGGATGGGGTCGAGCACGGGGGCGCGGT
Source organism: Thermoplasmatota archaeon (assembly GCA_046352715.1). GTDB lineage: Archaea > Thermoplasmatota > E2 > JACPAO01 > JAHFTW01 > JAHFTW01. The sequence goes on from JBHELM010000249.1 coordinate 2,300, forward strand.
TGACGTTGGCCACGGTGACGGCGACGGTGGCCTGCGCGGTCCCGCCACGGCCGTCATCGGCGCTGAACGCCACCGTGTAGTCTCCGGCCTGGTCGTACCCCGGCGTCCACTCGAAGGCTCCGGTGGCCGTGTCGAAGGCGGCTCCGGGCGGCAGGTCCTGCGCCGACAGGGCCACACCGTCGCCATCCGGGTCCGTGGCCGCGACGCTGAAGGCGAGGGACTGCCCCTCGTCCACGGACTGGTCGCCGGGCGCCGCCAAGCCGGGGGCGCGGTTGGTGTCGCTGACGTGGAGGGCCACCTCAGCCTCGGCGTGGCCGCCTTGGCCATCGTCGGCTGAGAACAGCACCGAGTGGTTCCCAGCCTGGTCGTAGCCCGGCGTCCAGGAGAACGCGCCGGTCGCGGCGTCGAAGCTGGCGCCGTCCGGGAGCCCAGAGGCCCCAAGCGTGACCGCGTCGCCATCGGGGTCGCTGGCCGCGACGCTGAAGGTGAGCGCGGCCCCCTCGGCGGCGGACTGGTTGCCCGGCACCGTCAG
>JBHELM010000250.1:0-14805 GCA_046352715.1 Thermoplasmatota archaeon
GCGAACCCCACGACCGGCCCGAGCCAGCCGGGGTTCCTCTCGCCGCAGGCGTTCACCATCAGGGCGCCCGAGACGGTGATGGTCCCCTCCGCCGCCGACGGCAAGCGGCTCGAGGTGGTCCTCTACCGGCCCGACACCGCCGAGCGGGTCCCCGTCTACGTCAACTTCAGCCCCTACTGGGGCGACACCGCGGCGCGCGAGGGCGACGCCTTCTCGAAGTACTTCATCCACGAGTACGTCCCGCGCGGCTACGCCGTCGCGCTCGCCTCGGTGCGCGGCACCGGCCACAGCGAGGGCTGCTTCCAGATCGGCGGCGACCTGGAGCTGAAGGACGCCTACGACGTGGTGGACTTCCTCTCCAAGCAGCCGTGGAGCAGCGGCAACGTGGGCGCGGGCGCGAAGTCCTACGACGCGACGACGCAGAACGGCCTCGTCGCCAAGTTCCCCCACCCGGCGCTCAAGACGCTGTTCCACGTGAGCGGCATCACCGACATGTACCGCTACAACGGCAAGGACGGCGTGTCGTACGCCAACGGCCTCTCCTTCACGCCCCACTACGCCGTCAGCGAGGGCACCGACGAGTACGGCATCCCGCAGGCCGGCAGCGGCGGCGGCAGCCCCATGGACGAGTCGCCGCAGTCGCTCGCCCGCCTCGTCGACGACCTCGCCTGCCCCGAGCTGGCCCGGCACGCCCAGAGCGGCGAGGGCACGGCGGCCAGCGGCCTCAAGGACGCCTACTGGCAGGAGCGCGACTGGATCCACTTCCTCCCCCAGTCGTCCTGGAACGGCTCCGTCCTCTTCGTGCACGGGTTCCAGGACTGGAACGTCAAGCCCGACCACGCCGACCCCTGGCTGCAGGAGCTGGCCGCCACGGCAACCCCGTCAAGGGCTGGCTGCACCAGTGGCAGCAGGCCGGCACCGGCCACGTCTACCCGATGCGCACCGACTGGAACGCGACCATGCTACGCTGGCTCGACCACTACCTCAAGGGCGTCGACAACGGCATCGACCGCGAGCTGGGCTTCGACCTGCAGGGCTCCGACGGCCAGTGGCGCCACGACGCGCAGTGGCCCCCCGCCGGCCGCAGCCTGCAGGTCACCGGCGACCTCTCCACCGGCGGCGGCCTCGAGCTCGCCAAGGCCCTCAAGGGCCTGCGCGTCGCCGGCACGCCTTGGCTCAAGGTCACCGCCATCAGCATGAGCGCCGACCCGGTCCTCTACGCCCGCCTGGTCGACCTCGGCCCCGACGGCACCGCCACGCAGGTCAACGAGGCCGCCCGCCGCGGGCTGCTGTCGGAGGACCTCACCGCGGCGGAGCAGTGGACCGTGAGCACCCCCAAGGTGTTCAACCTCACCTTCTACCCGATGGACCACGCCCTCGCCCCCGGCCACCGCCTAATCGCCTACACCGGCGTCTCCCCCGCCAGCGTCAGCGACCCGGCCAGCCTGTCCCGCACCGGCCCCACCGGCAACGCGGGCTTCGTCATCACCCCCGCCCAGGCGCAGGTCACCTACGGGCAGGGCACGGTCGGGTTCACCCTCACCAACACGACGCTGATGGAGCCGCAGCCTGTGGGGATGCGCTGCTTCACCTGCTAGCGCCGCGATGGCCTGCGGCCATCGCGCCGCGGGCTAAGCTTGCCGGGGCCCGTCCGGGCCCCGGACCCCTCGGAGGAAGGGGTGGCCGCTCGCAAACCGCAGGGGCTTCGCCCCTACGGCTGACCCCTGGGTGGGGCGCTCCGCTGCGCTCCGGCCCCACGCCCACTTCGCAGTGGCGCCCGTCTCACCCAGGCTGGCTCCTTCCCTCGCTCGCGCTTCGCTGCGCTTGGCGCTTGCTCGGGGCCTTTGGCGCGACCGCCCATGCCGGCTGCCCGCGTTGATGGGCAGTTGGCTAGGTCTCTTGCCCAAGCGCTTCCCGCAGCGCCTCGGGGTTGCCCAGCAACTCCTCGATGGCCAAGATGGTCGGGTCGTCGGGGCCGTACACCCTGTTCAGGCAGTCCCAGCGCGCGTGCACCAGTTGGCCGGAGATGCGCCAGCACTCCGGCGCATCCCTCCTGGAGAGGTAGCCGCCGCAGCCGGCGCAGCGGTTGCGGCTTTCCATCGCAGGGACGTTGCCGTCCCACAGCCCCATGGCGCGCAGCACCTCGGCGAGCGGCGCGGGCGGGCCGGCCCGCTTCCAGTCGAACAGGGTGTCGTGGTCGGGGTCGGTGCGCTCCAGGATGGCGAAGGCCTTGCCGACGTCGCTGCTCTCGTAGTGCCCCTCCCCCTCCAGGCCGAAGTGACGGCTGGTGCTGCTCGCGGCCTCCTCCATGTCGGCGTGCAGGCCGAGCCGGAAGCGCTGGAGGGCCCTGGCCGCGACGCGCCGGACCAGGTCGCCCTGCTCGGCCTCCTCCAGGTCCTCGACGGCGCGCCGCAGCTCCTCGGGAGTCAGCCCGCCCGGGCTGGCGTGGTCCTGAACATGCTCGGCAGCCGCCTCGAGGGCGTCCTCTTCGTCCTCCCACACCTGGGGGCTCACCTTGCGGCAGAGGCATCGCCACGTGTAGCCGCCCTCCTCCCCGAACACAAGGCGTTCGGCCGGGAACAAGACCCCCGCCGGTGCCGGTGCCTCGCCCGCGAACGAGCCCGGGTTGGCCTCCCAGGTCCGCCACAGGGCCACGGCGTGCTTGCACGGGTCGTCGTCGGAGGGGCAGGTGCAGCTCCCTTCGCCGTCGTCGAGGTCCCACTCCACGCTGTAGTTGCCGTAGCGCCCCGCGATGCGGGCGGTCACCACGCTGCCCCTGCGGCGCCGGTGCGTCATGTCGGGGGAGTCGACGTACTCGGCCACACGGCTTTCCCAGGAGCTTGCCACGCCAGCGCCCAGGAGCCCGGGACGGCTTGAAGGTTTCCCCGTTCGATTCTGGAACGGGGGCTGCCGCCTGTTCCAACAGAGAGCCGCGTGGGCGATTTGAACACCCGACCTGCTGATTACGAATCAGCTGCTCTACCAACTGAGCTAACGCGGCGGGCCAGGGGCCAAAGGAGGCCTTCCCGCAGGCCGCGCGACTTTGGGCTTGCATTTAAACGCGACGCGTCGGGCTAGGCGGCAGTCATCGTGGTGGGCAACGACTCCTGCTCCAGCAGCGCCGCGGCCTCCCGGCGGTACTGCGCGCGGATGGCGGTGGCGCCGCCGAGGGTGCGCTCGGCGCGTCGCGCCTCCACGGTGGCGGCGTAGAAGCCGCGGTGCAGGGAGAGGTAGGCGCCGCGCCAGCCGTGCCGGATGCCGCCGTCGCGCAGGTAGGCGCCGAGGAAGGCGCGGGCGAAGCGCAGGAAGACGCGGGGCTTCGCGGCGCGGGGAAGCGGGGGGTTCTGCTCGGCCTCCACGCCGGTGTAGCGGTCGAGCTGGCGCAGCAGGGGCGCAATGCCCTCGATCCAGTAGTGCTGCAGCTCCATCCCGGGCCCGCCGGGCATCACGCCGAGGCGGGTGCCGGGGCGAAGCTGGTGCATGCGGTGGATGCGGTCGGTCACGTCGACCGCGCCGCGCCGGAAGAGGCGCAGCTTGCGGCCCCGCCAGACGTTGCAGGGCGCGCCGAGGAAGTGGCTCATCTCGTGCACCTCGAAGGCGTCGGCCGCGCCCGCCTGCGCCGCCTCGCGCAGTTTCCGGCCGAGGGGGCGGGGCACGATCTCGTCGGCGTCGAGGTGGAACACCCACTGCCCCTTGCACTGCGCGATGGCGAAGGCGCCGTCCTCCTCCATGGCGCCGCGCGGCGGGCGGACGAACACCTTGGCCCCGAACGCCCGCGCGACGTCCGCCGTGCCGTCCGTGCTCTCGCCGTCGACGACCACGACCTCGTCCACCCAGCCCTCCAGGGAGCGCAGGGCGAGGGGGAGGTTCTCCCGCTCGTTGCGCACGAGGAGCGTCGCGGAGATGAGGGGAGGCATATGGGGGAGCGCACCCCCGCGCCGCACATCAGGGTGACGGCTCCGGGCGCCAGGGTTATGCGCCCCGCCGAGGTCGGATTGCCCGATGGCTGCCCCTGCCGGCGGCCCGGGGCCGTCCGCGCACGGCGGCGGACCCGCCGCGAGCCCCCTGGGCATCGTCAGCACCTTCCCGCCCGCGCACTGCGGCGTCGGGCGCTACGCGGAGCAGCAGGCGCACGCGCTGGAGCAGGCGGGGCGGCCGGTGCGGCGCCTCGACATCGCGCCGATGCAGAAGCAGGGCTGGACGGCCGGGCGCGGCGGCTCGGTGCGGGCGCTGTTCGCCGCGGCCAAGGGATGTCCCGAGATCGTGGTGCAGTTCCAGGTCTGGATGTACCGCGACGAGACGCGCCGCAGCAAGCTCGCCAAGTACCTGTGGCCGCAACTGGTCTTGCTGGCGCTCCTGCTGCGCCACCGCCGCCGCACGACGATGGTGGTGCACGAGTCCCGCTACCGCCTCTACGAGGGGCCGGGGGCGTTCCTGCAATATCCCCTGGTGGCGCTGCTGTTCTGGCTGCCGGCGCGGCTGGTGTTCCACACGCCGCAGGAGGTCGAGCGGTTCCGCCGCACCTTCCGGCGCCGCCGCGGCATCGAGGTGCGGCCGCACCACGCCGACTTCCAGCCCAGGGTCACGCTGTCGCGTGCCGAGGCGCGGCAACGGCTCGGGGTCCCCGCGGGCGAGCGCATGGTGCTCTGCATCGGCTTCTACAAGGTCCACAAGGGGTTCCTGCCCTTCGCCCGCGCGTTCGCCAAGCTGCACGCCGCCGGCCGCCTCCCCCCCGGCTCCCGCCTGCGGCTGGTGGTCTCGCTGCAGGACGACGGCGACGGCGCGGCGCGGGACGAGCTGGCCCTGCTGCAACGCGAGGCCGCGGGCTCGCAGGCAGTGCAGGTCGAGGCGGGGTTCCAGGACGACGAGGCGTTTGACACCTGGATCGCCGCCGCTGACGTGGTCGCGCTTCCGTATTTGGCAGCCTTCTCGTCCGGCGTGGCGGCCCGCGCCCGCATCCTGGGCCGTCCTTTGCTGGTGCGCGACGTCGGGGGATTGGCCGACCAGGCGGGGGCCGACGGCGCGGTCTACCGCAGCGAGGCCGCGCTCGAGGCGGCGCTCGGGAGGCTGCTGGGCACCATCCCTTCATCTGCGTGAGCATCGGCTGTTGGAAGAGGTTCGCTTCCTAACAGCGCGTGTTCTTCAGTAGTCCACCCGGTACTGAATCATGGCATAGCTGTAGAGAGGCGTTGGCACTTCAACGACCGTGTTCCAGGAGAGGATGACCAGTTCGTTCACCGGAAGAATCTCAATGCCGACCCTCTGGTAATCTTGGAAGCACCTGAATGGAATGGCCACGACATACACCGGGCCAATACCACACTCTCTAAGCAGTTTCAAGTGGGTTGAACTTTTTGAGTCGGACCCGCACTTCCATGGGCTCGGAGCGCAGGAGTGGCGCCAGGAAAGGGAGCCGCCAGCGCAAGTGGTCGAATAGGCCATGCCGCTTCTTACCGATTGGCAGGACACCGACCCCACGGTAGGACCAGTAGGTGACCTCGAAGTCCAGCGTGCGGAAACGGGCCGTGCTGTAGTAATCCTCCTGCGGGTGCAGCGTGGGGTCGAAGTAGGCAAAGTTGCCTGGATGGATGGCACGCGTGTGCGTCGGGTCGATCCAGCGATTGTCGCCGCGATGGTGCGGGGCAACGATGGTCACTGTCCCTCCTGGCCGCAGGATGCGGTGCATTTCCTCCATGACGAGAATCAAGCCATCCTTGCGTTGACCGTTGCCAATGTAGTGTGGCACATGCTCCAGGACGTGGCTGCAGTAGATGTGCCCGAAGGACCTGTCCTTGAACGGCCAGGGGAAGTCAAGCAGGTCATGGACAATGTCGACTCCGGGAAGCGGGGCGAGGTCCATGTTGACCCACCCTTCAGAGCGGGGCCGTATGTCTTTCCCGCACCCTAGGTTCAGGGATTCCACAGCCATGCAGAAAGGCGATGGAAAGTAAAGCTGCCGTTCATTTGCTCTTTGCAGTTGCTAGCTGGGCGCTTCACAAGACCGGATGCTTCTCCAGGGCGCCCGACGCGGCGGCCGCCTTGCGGGCCCGCTCCAGCTGCGTGTTGCGGTTGGCCAGGTAGAGGAAGAACGACTTGGCCCTGGAGCGCCAGACGTCCCACGCCTCGGCCCCGCGCAGCGCCATTGGGAGCCGGACGAGGAGGAGGCTGGCCAGGAAGCCCGCCCCAAAGAGGCACTTCGCGGCGACGGCGGCCCCCCATCCGCCGTAGCGCCGGAAGTAGACGGCGGAGCCGACCAGATAGTCGAGGTTGAGCAGGACGCCGCCGCGCGGGTCGTTGCGGGCCGCGTGGTCGTGGATGAAGCGGGCGTCGGGGAAGACCAGGATGCGGTGGCCGGAGCGCCACACCTTCTGGGCAAGCTCGACGTCGCTCCAGTAGATGCCGAAGGCGGGGTCGAGCAGGAGCTGCCCGGCGAACAGCGAGCGCCGCACGGCGAGGCAGCCGCCGGCGGGCTGCTGGACCTCCTGCGGGACAGAGAAGTCTGTGTCCACCATGTGGTAGCGGCGGTGGGCCGGCGAGCGCTCCGCCCTGCGCCCCTTCACGAAGCGCGTCAGGAAGACGGCGTAAGGGGTGGGGAAGCGGTTGAGGTACTTCTCGAAGCGGCCCTCCGGCGTCAGCGTGTAGCCGCCGATGCCGCCGAGGCCGGGGTCCGCGTCCATGTGGCGGACCAGCGCGTCGAACGCGCCCTCCTGCGCAACCATGTCGGGGTTCAGGATGAGCAGCAGGTCTCCCCGCGCCTCGGCGTGGGCCACGTTCACGCCGCCCGTGAACAGCAGGTTGGCCGGGCTCGGGACCAGCCGGACGTTTGGGACGGGGGCGTTCGCGAGGAAGGCCGCGCTGCCGTCCGTGGAGGCGTTGTCCACCACCAGGACCTCGTAGGGGCAGGACGGGGGATGGCGCTGGAGGGCGTCGAGGCATTGCCGCAGGCGATGGCCGGAGTTGAAGTTGACAATGGCGATGGAGAGGTGCGGAGGCATGCGGCGCGCGTCGCCCAGGGGAAGCGGACGCGTCACCTTGCCGCGGCATAAATCGTCTGCGCCGCGGAACGAGCCATCGGTCGTTGCGAAGCCAGCGCAGTCCCACGTTTCCTCCGGCGGCTTGCCCTTCCTGGAGAGCCGTTTAGGCTGGCACCTGGTTGCCGCACTCGCACGAGGCGAAGCGGCCGGTGCCGTGGTGGATGCCGCGCCGCCCGTTGCGCCGCGTGAGCTCCAGGACGCGCTCGCGGCCCCACACGGCGTTGAGGCGGGCCTCGCTGCGGCCCATGGCGGCGTACAGGCTGCCCCCGGTGGCCCGCTCCACGTGCATCCCCGTCGCCTCCACCGCGAGGGCGATCTCCAGGCCCGCCTTGAGGGCGCGCAGGCAGTAGTCGACGTCCTCGTAGGAGAACTCGTAGCCCTCGTCGTAGCCGCCGAGGCGCTCCCTGGTGGCGCGCGGGATGAGCATGCACGCTCCCGTGACGAGGTCGAGGCGGTGCGACGCGCGCAGCCGGAAGTAGTGGTGGCAGTAGAGGCGGCCGTGTCGGCGGGAGCGCAGGATGGAGCGGATGGCCCAGAACGGCGCGCGCTTGGCGATGGTGTAGCGCAGGAGGTAGCGCCACGGGTCGAGCAGGTAGCCGCCGGCGTGCTGGAGCTTGCCGTCGGGAAAGCGCAGCACGGCGCCCACCACCCCCGCCTCCGGGTGGCTGCGGCTCGCCTCCACCATGCGGTCGAGCCAGCCCTCGTCCATGAAGCAGTCGTCGTTGAGCAGGACCCAGAAGTCGGCGTCGGGCGCCTCGGCCATGCCCCGGTTCACGCTGCGCGAGAAGCGGAAGCCGGGCCCCGAGGAGACGACGACGTGGACCGTCGCGCCCAGGTGGGCGCTTGTGGCGCGGGCGCGCGCGATGGCGGAGCGCGCCGGCTCCCGCTCGGGGTTGGCGGTGGGGATGACGATGGCGACGCGCGCCGCGCCGGCCTGGCCCTGCATCGCGGCTGCCTACAGGGGGCGCGAGATAGGTTTTGCCTCCCGCTTGCGGCTGCACCCTGATGTGGGCCCCAGGAACGACGTCTGCTCCGCTCACGTCGCAGCCGCCCACGGGATTCGGATGCGAAGGACATGGCGGCTTTGCCCCCTGAAGCCGAGGGCATCCTCAGATGTCTCAGATGACGAGCAGGACGAGTCGGGAGGCATCGGGGTCCACTTCCCGGAGCCGACCGGCCACGGCACCATCTTCGTGCGCTCCTCCGACGACTGCTAGCCGCTTTCGCTTGACTGTTGAGGGGTGGCCTTCACGAGGCTTGGTCCACGCGAGGGAGGAGGGCCTTGCGCTAAGGCTCCAGCAGGGTCCGGCTGCGCACCAGCGTTGGCACCGGGCGGACGCCGCGGGTCACGGGGGCGTGCTCCGGGCTGCCGGGACAGAAGCGCTGGACGTGCTCGTGGAGCACCACGGTCGGGGAGAGGCCTTCCTGGACGAACTCTTGGTCGTCCCAGGTGCGGCCGCAGTGGGGGCATTTCATGGGGGTCTCACCGTCCGCCGCGAGGGGCGATTGGTTGGAAAGCGATGCGTCGGGGTGAGGGAAAGAACCGTTCCATGGATTCTCTAGAATCGCAGGAGTGGGGAATGGTGGTGAACCTGTCCCTTCCCGGACATGTGCGGGACGTTTCCCGATTGCCGAACGCGCGGGGCGCCGCCCTCCTGGACCGCCGGCTACGCGACCTTCACGACGGTCGCCATGCCGCTCGTCATCATGCCGTGGAACCGGCACCAGACGTGGTAGGTCCCGGCGTCCTTGAACGTGAAGTCGACGGTCTCGCCGGGCTGGAGCGTCTTGTCCAGCCGGTAGGTCGTGAGGGGCTCGCCGACCCAGTGGACCGTCACGGTGTGGCCGTGCTGCCCCTCGTTGCGGTAGGTGATGGTGGCGCCCTTGGTCAGGGTCAGGTTGCCGTCCTCGAAGGAGTTGTCATAGAGGTCGACCTTGCGGGAGGTCGCGCCGCCCGGCGACGCCGCGGTGGAGGTGGTGTCGGTGACGGTGCTGCCGGTGCAGCCGGCCAGAAGCATGACGATGGACAGCGCGAGCAGGAGCTTCATGCGGGGACCGGGCGCGGCATGGGGGCCTCCCGGTTCAACCCTTTTGCCTGTGCAGCGCCTGGCGGGCCCGTGGCCGTCCAGCTCCTGCGCATCCCGTTCTCGCACTTCTGCCGCAAGGCGGAGTGGGGCCTCGCGCAGGCCGGCATCCCCTACGACGCGCTCGACGTCCCCCTGTGGCAGATGCGGCACGCCTGGCGCGCCAACCCCCGGCAGGGGACCGTCCCCGTGCTGCGCGTCCCGGAGGGGGTCCTGATGGACAGCCACGACATCCTCGCGTGGGCCGACGCGCACCGCGTCCCCGCGGCAGCACCGCTCTACCCCGACGGCCTGCGCGCGGAGGTGGAGGAGTGGGAGTCCTGGGCCGGCGATGTGGTGGGGCCGGCCGTCCGCCGCGAGGCCTACCGTGCGTTGCACCGGCACCCTGGCGCGGCGCGGGCCTACGGCGCACCCACCTACACCCGCATCCCGCTCCTGTCGCGGCGGATGTTCCTGGCGGTGCTGCGGCACTACAAGGCGCGGCGCTTCGAGGCCACCGACCCCCCGCTGCTCCGCGCCGCCGTCGACCGCGCCGCGCACCAGCTCACGCTCACCGGCACCGGCTACCTGCTCGGGCGCCACCCGACGGCCGCCGACCACGCCGTCGCTGCGCTGCTCGAGCCGCTCAGGCTTGCGAAGGGGTACGACGGGCCGGCCTGGCGCCTGGTCTCCGCCTACATCGAGCGCGTCAAGCCCCGCACGACCACCCTGGCCACGGCGCGGCGGGTCCGCAGGAAGGACTGGGACGCCCTCGAGGCCGCCGCGAAGGCCACGCCTCTTGCCGCCTCGCCGCCGCTGGCCTCAGCTTGACGTCGCCTGCGGCAGGGGGACGCGGCGGAGGCGGAGCGCGATGAGCACGAACCACGCCGCGATGCAGGCCACCAGGACCCGCTGCGAGAAGGCGGCCAGCACCGTGTCCTGCTCCGTGGCGAAGAGGTAGACCGCCCCGAGGACGCCCACCGCGACGCCGAGGGCCAGCGAGAGCTTGGCGAACGGCCGCCACGCCGGGGTGGCGCGGAAGGCCGGCACCAGCACCACCATCGCGATGCTGAGGAAGAGGAACGTCGTGAGGGTGGCGTCGTTGTGGATGGTCCCGACGAGCGTGCTCTGGTAGAGCCCCTCGTCGACGGGGAACGTCGCCAGCACGAAGGCGGCGAGGCCGGCGAGGGCGAGCAGCGCCATCCCGGCGCGCAGCCACAGCGTGCGCGACAGGCAGGGCCGCAGCGCCCACGCCAGCGCGCCGCACCCCAGCACCAGGATGTAGAGACCGAGCGTCCACACCAGCCGGAAGCGGGTGTGCGCGAAGCCGCTCATGTGCGACGGCTCGGCGCCGAGCGAGGCGGCGTGCAGCGCGACGGTGGCGAGCAGGAACTCGGTGATCGCCACCAAGCCGAGCAGCGACAGGACGCGGACCTTGCGCACCACCGGAGCCTCCACGCGGTCCATCGGGCGCCTTCTCGGCGGGCTGCGTATTTGGGAAGGGCGCCAGGGTTGCTCCCGCGGTGGAGCTTGCGCCTCACATGTGCGGCACCCCGCGCGCGGCGGCGCGCGCCGCGGGCGCCGCTATTTTGGGTTTCCCTTTGTCGCGTCGCCGAAGCTTATTTGCGGGCCTTGACCATCACGCTGGGCTTGGCGGCGGCCTTGGCGAAGTAGGGGCGCGACTTCACCGGGTCGGCCACCATCGCGGCCTCGCCAGGCTTCCAGTCGGCGGGGCAGACCTCGCCGTGCTTGTCGGCGTGCTGCAGCGCGTCGACGGTGCGGAGGGCCTCGTCGACGCTGCGGCCGAGCGGATGGTCGTTGACGAGGGCATGGCGTACGATGCCCTTGGCGTCGATGAGGAACAGGCCGCGGTACGCGGTGCCGTCGGGGGCCATCACGTCGTAGGCGTTCGTGATCTCGCGCTTGATGTCTGCCACGAGCGGGTAGTGGATCTCGCCCAGGCCGCCCTCGGCGCGGGGGACGCCCTTCCAGGCGAGGTGGCTGAACTCGGAGTCGATGCTGACGCCCACCACGTTCACGCCGCGCCGGCGGAACTCCTCGATGCGGTCCGAGAACGCGACAATCTCGGTGGGGCAGACGAACGTGAAGTCGCCGGGATAGAAGAACAGCAGCGTGTGCTTGGCGCCCTTGCCGCCCCAGTTGGACGACAGCGTGTAGTCGACGAAGTCGTTGCCGACGACGGCCTTGGCCTTGAAGTCCGGGGCGGGTTTGCCGACGAGAACCATGCGTTGGCGACAGAGGGGGCCGATTTCAGGGTTGGGGCCGGTGCAACCCCAGACGCCTCCACCGCGAAGGGCGCGAAAACGAGGGGCCTCCTTCAGGGCCTTCGCGTGGTCCGCGGTTGCCCGGCCTGCCTCCCGGCGAACCGTGCAGGACGCGGAAAACGCGGAATGGGCCTGAAGCGGCTCAGAGGTGCTTGCGAACTTCCTCGGTGCCGACCCACACCTTCGTGTCGTCGCTGACCGAGACCCACTTCACGGTCCCGTCCGGGTTGACGACCATCGCGCCGCGCTTGGCCACGCCGTTGACGCCGACCACGGGCGTCGGCATGGCGGGCCACAGCTTGCCGACGACCTCGCGGTTGGGGTCGGAGAGGATGCCGAACGGCAGGCCCTGCGCGGCGGCGAACGCCTTGTTGCTGGGCGCGGTGTCGACGCTGAAGCCGACCACCTGCGCGTTGAGGCCGGCGAAGCTGGCGAGGTTGTCGCGGAAGTCGCACATCTCCGTCGTGCAGACGCCCGTGAAGGCGAGCGGGAAGAAGCCGAAGACGAGGGGGCCCTTGCCGAGGTGGTCGCTCAGCTTCCAGTCGGCGATGCCCTCCTTGGTGGCGAGCTTGAGGGTGAAGTCCGGCAGCTTGGCGCCGACGGCGGGCGGGGCGGTGGTCTGGGTCGAGGCGAGGGCCATGCCGCCGCCGACTTGGGGCCGCGGGATGAAGGTTGCGACCGTGACGGCTTTGCCCCTAAACTTGTCTCCGACCGCCCAAACCACGGATTCCACGGATTCTGGTTCATCCGCGGTTTCGTCGGTGAAAGCCACGCCAGCCAAACCGCGGATTCCGCGGATGGCGCGGATTCAAGCTATCTGTGGTTTGGCGGCAAAGCCGACTGTGACGGCTTGGGGGGGAAGAGGTGGGAGGAGGGGAGGAAGACGGGGCGGGCGGCCTACGTGCAGACGAGGCCGGTCTGGGTCTGGTCGTCGGGGCCGAGGGCGATGACGCACTTGTTGCCGCCGCTGCTGCCGCAGTTGCCCGAGGCGGTGGCAGCGGCCGTCGCGGCGGCGGGCGGCCTCGCCCTGCTGGCCCTGCTTGCGCGCGCCGCCCTCGCCCTCGCGGGCCGCACCCGGGTGCAGGACGTCCTGGCGAATCCGCGCCGCCGCGCCCTGCACGGCTTCATCGTGGCGCAGCCCGGCCTCTCATTCCGCGACCTGCACCGGCTCTCCGGCTGGGGCGTCGGCACCCTCGTCCACCACCTGCGCTTCCTCGCGCGCGCCGGCCACATCGTGGCGCAGCCCTACGGGCACACCATGCGCTACTTCGAGAACCACGGCCGCTACAGGCACACCTGGCGCACCGTCGCCGCCCTCACCGATGCGCGGCTGGAGGTCCTGCACGCCTGGCTGCTGGAGCACCCCGGCACGCTGCAGCGCGACGCCGTCCGGCACGCCCGCGCCGCGTGGGGCTGGGGGCGCTCGGCGACGCAGGAGAGGCTCGCCGCCCTGGTGCGCGAGGGCCTGGCCGAGGCGCGCGCCGTGGGGCGGCAGGTGGCCTACGCCGCGCGCCCCAGGCCCGCGGAGCCGGCGCTGGGGCTCGGCCTGGGGGCGCCGGGGAAGCGGCCTACAGAAGCCCAGCCTTCTGCAGCGTGAGCAGGTCCTCGGTGGAGAGCTTCTCGCCGGCCTTGAACTTCTGGAACACCATCTCGGCGGCCGCCTCGTTGCGGGCCTGGCTGCCCTCGCCGCGGGCGCCGGGGGTGCCGGCGGCGGCGTCCTCGATCTCGTGGATGGCGTTGACGAACTCGATGTACGTCTTGTGGATCTTGTCCGCCTCCATCTTGGCGATGACGAACTTCTCCTGCAGCTTGTCCGCCTTCTTGCGCAGCTTGTCGGACTCCTTGTAGAGCTTGATCATCGCGTCGTGCTCGGCCTGCGCCTTCTCGGCCATCTCGCCGACCTTGGCGTGCGACTTCTCGGCCTTCTCCTTGAGCTGGTCGGCGGTCTCGAGGGCCGCCTTCAGCTCGGGGTCGGAGCGCAGCGTGCTCTCCTTGCTGCGGATGAGCTTGCCGATCTCCTTGAGCCGCTCCATGAGGGCCTTCTCCTTCGCGGGGGTCAGCACCACGGTCATGTGCTGCATCTCCAGCGTGCGCGCCTCCTTCTTGAGCTTGGCAATCGACTCGCCGGGGTTGCCGTCCGGCATGCGCTCGCGGCGCAGCAGGTCGGCGGACTTCTGCGCCTCGTCCGCGGCCTTGTTGGCCTCGTCGCGCAGCTCCTTGGAGCGCTTGACGCCCTCGTTGAGCTCGTCGCGGCGCTTCTTGTGCTCGTTGGCCTGGTTGACGAGGCCGCGCACCTCGGCGTTGAAGCCGTCGCGCTCCTCGGCGTGCTTGCGCGCCTCGTCGTTGAGGCGGTCGCGCTCCCGGCGCAGCAGGTTCGCCTTCGACTGGAGCTCCTCCTTCTTCATCCCCGGCTTGGGGCCGTTTGGGTTCGGCACCGGGGGGGCAGGGGCCACCTCGGCGGCGGGGGCGGTCGTCTCGGGGGTCGGGGGGTCCGTCGGGGGCGCCGGGGGCGCGGCCGAGGCCACGTCGGTGGTCTCGCTCATGGTCCAGTCACCAGGATGGCTGCGCGGACACCCATCCCCTAGATAATGGAATTGGCCTTCCCTCCAGGAGGGAGAGCCCCGCTGCGCCGTGTGGCCGGCGGCGGGCGGGGCCGCCTTCGACAACGGTCAAGTAGACACGCCCTCGTGGTCGCGCCATGCGCATCCCGTTGGCGGCCCTGCTGGCCCTCTTGACCCTCGGTACGGCCCTCTCCGGCTGCATGTCCGGCAAGCCAGCGGACAGCGCCACCGGCCCCCAGGGCGTCCTCCACCGCGTGCAGGACCGCTACGACGTCCCCTTCAACGTCACTGGCTACTACAGCCGCGTGCTGGTGCCCGGCGGGTTCGCCATCAAGCTCCCGCTCTCCGTCTACGTCGACGTGGCGCTGCCCCTCGCAAGCGCCGGCGCCGCCGTCCTCAACGTCCCCGTGGGCGGCCAGGGCCTCGACCCGCCCCACGTCCACCTCGGCCTCTTCCTGCCCGACGTCCCCGCCGGCACCAAGGTCCCCGTCATCGCCGACGTCGGCCCCTACTACGGCGACTCCGACGCGGCCGCGACCGACCCGCACACCCACCGCCTCGGCGGCTTCCTCATCGAGAACTTCGTCCCCAAGGGCTACGCGGTGGCGCAGGTGTCCGTCTTCGGCACCGGCCTGAGCAACCACTGCATGGACCTGATGGGGCTCGACGAGCAGGCGGGCATCGACGCCGCCGTCACCTGGCTCGGCACGCAGGCGTGGTCGAACGGCAACGTCGCCCTCATCGGCCGCAGCTACGACGGCTCGACCCCGTGGGAGGCCGCGATGGTGCCGAGCGAGCACCTGAAGACCATCGTCCCGATCAGCGGGCTCGGCGACGGCCAGTACGACCTCATGTGGCGGAA
>JBHELM010000251.1:0-2798 GCA_046352715.1 Thermoplasmatota archaeon
GCGCAGCAGTACTACGTGATGTAGCCAGGGCGCAAGATAGATGGCCCGGCGCCGCTTCCGCCTGGCGTGGACGGGAAGATGCGTGCGCGTGCGCCCCTCGCCCCGGACTCCCTTTACGGCGAGGAGACGGAAGGAGTCCGCCTTTGGGCCAAGGACTACATCGCGCGCAACCGGGACCTGCTCGACCTGATGGCGAGACTCTGACGGATGCGCCTGCGCGACTTCGTCAGTCCGCGGGGCCTGAAGCAAATCAACCTTTTGCTGCTCCTTGAGGGAGCCGCCAAGGTCGGAGGTGGCCCTGAACTGCGCCGCCGGCGCGGCTGAAGGAACGAGTGACAGAGCTGTGACTACTTCTTCAGCAACTGCACAAGCTTGGGCACGACTTGATACAAATCGCCGACGATACCGTAGTCCGCCACGCCGAAGATGGGCGCGTCCTTGTTGGTGTTGATGGCGACGATGAGCTTGCTGCCGCGGATGCCGGCGATGTGCTGGATCTGCCCGCTCACGCCGCACGCGATGTACGCCTTCGGCTTGATGGCGTGGCCGGAGAGGCCGATCCAGTGCTCCTCGCCGAGCCACTTCAGGTCCGCGGCGATGGGGCGGCTGCACCCGACGGCGCCGCCGGGGAAGCACTTGGCCAGCTCCTCGGCGAGCTTGAGGTCCGCCTGTTGCTTGAAGCCGCGGCCGACGCCGACCACGACGGGGGCGCTGCCGAGGTCGAAGTCGCTGTGCCGCTCCTCCTTCTTGCCGACGACCTTCACCTTGCTGGCGGGGACGCCCGCCGCGGCGACGGTGCCGGCGGGGGAGCCTGCGCCCTCGAACGTCTTGCCCATCACGGTGCAGACGGCGTTGGCGCCCATCGTGTAGGTCGCCTTCGAGTTGCCGGACAGCACCATGCGCTCGACGGTCCAGCCGTTGGCGTTGGCGATGGCCTGGCACTCGGAGGCGAACGGCCAGTCGAGGTGGGCGGCGGCGCGGGGGCCGACGTCCTTGCCCCTCTTCGTGGCGCCGACCAGGACGAGGCTGGCGCCGGCCTTCTTCGCGGCGTCGGCGAGGCCGAGGGCGAGGGTCGCGCTGTCCTGGTCGGGCAGGCTGGCGGGGTCGAACGCCTGCACCGTGCCGAAGGTGGCGCCCTTGCCTGCAAGCTCGGACTGGATTTTCTGGTCGTCGGACCAGACGAGGACATTGGTCATTGGGCAACGCCCTCCTTCTTCAGCGCGGCCGCAAGTTGCTCCGCCGCGTCGGCGCCGCTGAACAGGATGCCCTTGCGCTCCTGCTTGGGGGCCTTGTTGCCGGTCATCGCCATGCGGCGCGCGAGGTCCGCGTCGGCCACGCCCAGCTCCGCCGACTTCACCTGGCGGATGGGTTTCTTGCCGGCCTGGAGAATCTGCATGAGGGCGGGGAGGCGGGGGTGGTTGGCCTCGTCGTTGAAGGTCGCGGCGCACGGCAGCGGCACGAGCACAGTCTCGCCGGGCTCGCCGTCGCGGGTCGCCTTCAGGGCGCCGCCCTCAACGCCGTGCACCTCCTGCGTGTTCACCAGGCTGGGCATTCCGAGCAGCGCGGCGACGCGGGGGCCGACCTCGCCGGCCACGCGGTCGATGGAGACCTCGCCGGCGAAGACGAGGTCCGCGCCGTCCTTCCCGATGGCCGCGGCGAGCACCTTGGCGATGCCGATGCCGTCGGTGTCGGGGCCGGTGATGACGACCGCCTCGTCGCAGCCCATCGCCAGGGGCTCCTTGATGAGGTTGAGCGCGTTGGGGGCGCCGTTGAAGGTGTAGGCCGTGATCTTGGTGGCCTGGCCCTTCTCCTTGAGCTTGACCGCGGCCTCGATGGCGTTCTTGTCGAAGTCGCTGACTTTCCACGGCAGGCCCTCCATCCTCGGCGCCAGCGTGGCGGGGTCGACCTTGAGCTGGGTGACGTCGGGGGCCATCTTGACAAGAACGGCAATCTTCGCCATGACGCCGCCGCGACGGGGGGGTGGTTGAAAACGGTTCAGGAGTGTGGGACAGGTGCGGCCGGCGAGCGTCACGGTCGAAGGGTTGATGCCCGCAAGGCTGCGTCCCGGCGCCCATGAGCGCCACCGTGAGCACCACCAGCGAGGTCGAGAAGCGCCTGGCCGCCGCCGGCCACACCCTGCCGCCCGCCCCCAAGGCGGCCGCGGCCTACATCCAGTGGACCAAGGCGGGCAACCTCCTGTTCATCGCCGGCCAGATCCCCACCCGCGACGGCAAGCCGGTGCTGACCGGAAAGTGCGGCAAGGAGCTGACGCTGGCGCAGGCGCAGGAGATGGCCCGGGTGTGCGCCCTCAACGCCATCGCGGTGCTGAAGGAGGCCTCCGGCGGGCAACTCGACAAGGTGCGGCTGCTGCGCACGGTCAACCTCGCCAACTGCGCGCCCGGCTTCACCGACATCCACCTCGCCGCCAACGGCGCCTCGGAGCTGTTCGCGCTGGCGTTCGGCGAGAAGGGCAAGCACTGCCGCACCAGCGTCGGCATGGCGGAGTTGCCGCTCGACGTGCCCTTCGAGGTCGAGGTCACGGCCACCCTGGAGTGACGCAGAGTCAACCCCGACGAAACCACGGATTCCACGAGGACACGGATTCAACGTTCCGTGAAATCCGTGGAATCCGTGGTTTGGGCGGGTCAGGGCCGCTCGACGCTGCGCACCGACACCACCGTGTCCGCGAACACCAGCAGCAGCGCCACGAAGAACGAGAGCAGCGCGAGCGCGAAGGAGTAGGGCGCCGCGTTGGCCAGCCCGCCGGCTGCGAACAGCTCGCTCGCCATGACCAGGAT
>JBHELM010000252.1:0-5883 GCA_046352715.1 Thermoplasmatota archaeon
CCCCCGCCTGCATCCGCTGCCCCGAGCAGGCCGGCTGCACCTTCCACCGCCTGCTGCAGCAGGAACGGCAAAAGACCCGCTCCCCCTTGCGCCGGCTGTGGCGCTAGAGCGGCAGGCCGAGATTTCCCCCGAGAAGATTGGGCGGTACCTGGACACGACACGGCGCGCCTTCGAGAAGGTCCGGGTCGTCGCGCCGCCCAAGACGTTCGCGGCTCGCATCGCCGAGAACTTCCTCGACATGGCGAAGCGCTACTACGCCGACGCGCAGCACTTCCACGGCAAAGGGGACTTCGTGAACGCCTTCGCCCAGGTCAACTACGCGCACGGCTGGCTCGACGCCGGGGCGCGGCTGGGCGTCTTCGACGTGGGGCAGGATGACATGCTGTTCACGTTGCTCGATTGAACGGAATTGTCCATTGCACGTTATTATCTCATAACAGTAATTGGTTGCTTTCTGAGCCTAATATGCAATAACATTGCGTTCATGGTGGATTCAATAAGCTGGCTTATAAATCTTATAATTCGACAGGAAGCTGAAGCTGTAGCTCCTCCAAATGCAGCGTGGCTTCGCTTGGAACGGCTTAAGTCTGGCCACCCGTAGCCAGGTTTCCCTCGGGAGCCCCCCGCGACCCCGTGTCGCACGGCTGGGAGGCCGTCCGGCGCCCGAGGCAATGGGAGGCATCACATGGACAGCTACGTCTGGATCCGTGTGGTCACCAGCGAGTGGGAATACACCGAGCGCCTGGCGTGACCACCCCAATCTTCCCCCTTTCCCCTCTTCCTCCTCCCAGGCAAAAGCGGCAACCCCATCTCCGCGCCCCCCGTCCCCGGCGCGTGTACCCCTTCGAGTCCCGCCTCCAGTGGCTCCTGCACAGCAGCTACGGCCACCTCCTGCACGACCTCGAGCTCAACCCGCACGGCCGCGACAGCCTGCTGCAGGAGCGCGCCGCCTCCCTCCGCCGCTGGGACCGGGCCAGGACTGGGGTGATGGTCCTCCTCTACCTGGGCGTCCTCGGCGCCGCGGTCGCCTACGCCAGCGACTTCGTCCCTGGCCTGGGCGAGGCGACTCCGCTGGTGTCCGCCTTCATCCGCCTGGTCGGCGCCCTCACCGGCCTGCTGACCCTCGCCTACCTGTTCCTGACCCGCCTGCTCGACCAACTTGAGGCAGACATTTACATGATTCTGGCCAACGTTGGATGAATTTGGACATTTTCTTGGGGATGGGAATCAGTTCTGCGCCACCCTCTCCTGGTGCCATACGGGTTCCCGTTGACCACAAAGCCATTCTGAAAACAAGCTGACTTGGTTTCAGTTGACCGTGATTGAGCGAAGCAGGGTCACTTTTGCGCGTGGACTGTCCATTTTTGTGCGTTTCTGCGCGGCGTCAAACTGCTCGGGGGTCACGATGGCGGGATGGGTGTCGTATTGGACGTCTTCTGCCCACCGCGTGGCGCCGGCATAGGTCGGATTTCCCAAGATGTCCGCCACCGCCCAGCGGGTCCACGGTTTTCCTTGCCGGGTCGCCCGCCCCATTTCCACCAAGTTTTGCGCTATATCTTGCTTCTTTTCGCCTTTCACGTAAGAATCGAACATCATACGGACTAGCGCAGCTTCCTCCTCAACGATGGCGAACGGCCCTTCTGGCGTGTAGCGGTAGCCGTAGGGGGCGGGCTTGCCGAGGTTCCCGGCGCGGCTCTTGGCCTTCTGCTCCATCCCAACGTAGGTGCGCTCGCCGATCTGGTCCGACTCGAGCTGCGCGATGCGCTGGATGATGTCCATGACGAAGCGGCCCATGGCGGTGGAGGTGTCCAGGCTCTCCGTGACGCTGGCGAACTCCTTGCCCTCCTTGCGGAGCGCGTCCATCATCCCCATGAAGTTGCGGCTGTTGCGGTGGATGCGGTCCATCTTGAGGACCAGGAGGGTGTCCCACGTCGCGCGCTCCTCCATCATGCGCTGGTACTGGGGACGCTTCGTGGTGCGGGCTGAGTGGCCTTCGTCGACGTACTCGCCGGCGACCTCCCAGCCCTGGGCCTTGGCGTAGAAGCGGAGGCGCTCCAGCTGGGCATCCAGGCTGAAGCCCTCCTTCGCCTGGTCCTCCGTCGAGACGCGGGTGTAGAGCGCGACCCGGACCACGCCATGCACTCCTTGAAGGGACACAAGAAGCCCGCAGGTTCAGCGGCGAGACATTCTCTAAGAGCGATTAAGTCGTGCCAATTCGTTATTTCGTGCTTGGATTGTGCAATGCGTGCATGTACGTCTAAAATTTGAATATTAAATAGTATTTGAGCATTATATGCTTCCTGATAATTTATTCATTTAGCGAAATGATTGTGCAACATCGTTAATTGGCGATTGAATCGCTAACAACGGAAAACCTTTCAAAATGGGCTGGGGCGTGCTGCACAACCCATTGCTTCACATCCCGAAGCGTCGCAGAGCTGCCTTCACGCGCCATGCTCGTCATCACCTGCGCCCCCAGGCCGCACGGGTCGATGCGCTCGAACTCCTTGGGCTCCAGCGTCACGTTGAGCGCGATGCCGTGGAAGCTCACCCAATGCTGGATGGCGATGCCGATGCTCGCCACCTTGCGCGGCCCCGTCCACACCCCCGGCAGGTCGGGCTCGATGCGCGCCGCGATGCCGTGCGCCGCCAGGAGGCCGATCACGAAGCGCTCCAGGTGCTGCACCCAGGCGCGCACGTCGCGGTTGCCCTCGCCCAGGTGGACGATGGGGTAGAGGACGAGCTGCCCCGGCGCGTGGTAGGTGGCCTTGCCGCCGCGCTCGATGGTGAACACGGGCAGCGCCTTGTCGAACACCTCGTCGGGGCTGCCGCGGCGGCCCAGCGTCGCCACAGGGAGGTGTTCGACCATCAGCAAGGTGTCCTCGCCCGCGCCGCGTTGGCGCTCGTCGCGGAGCCGGCGCTGGAGGTCGAGGCACGCACCGTACTCCATGAGGCCGAGGTCAAGGACCTTCACGCTGCGGCGACGGATTCCTGGAATTTCAGGGATTTGGATGAGGAGTCCAGCGACGTTGGACCGCGAACGCCGCGAAAAACCAGGAAAAACCCTTCGTGTGCTTCGCGGACGCGCGGTTGGGTTGCTGGCAGGCGCTCACTGAAATCGCCGCCACTCACTGGATTCCAGGAATCTACCAGGAAGGCTTGTCGCCCTCGGGGTTCAGCAGCCGCACCAGGAGCGCCATCTGGGCCCACATGCGGTTCTCCGCCTCGTCGAAGATGAGGCTGCGCGGCCCGTGCGCCAACTCGTAGGTGGCCTCCTCGCCCCAGTGGCCGGGGAGGCAGTGCAGGAAGACGGCGTCGGGTGCGGCGTGGGCGGCCAGCAGCTCCTCGGTGAGGGTGTAGCCGGCGAACGCCTTCTGGCGCTGCACGACCTCGGCCTCGTCGCCCATGCTGACCCAGGTGTCGGTCGCCACGACGTCGGCGCCGTGCAGGGCCTGCTCGGGCCTGCGGAAGAGGCTGATGCGGGTGCCGTTGGCGGCCGCGATGGCCGTCGCGCGCTCCAGGATGTCGGGGTCGGGGTCGTAGCCCTTGGGGCAGGCGGCCTGGACGTGCATCCCCACCAGGGCGGCGCCGAGGAGATAGGAGTGCAGCATGTTGTTGCCGTCGCCGATGTAGCAGAACACCTTGCCGCGCAGCGCCGCGACGCTGCCGTAGTGCTCGGCAAGGGTCTGCCAGTCCGCGAGGATCTGGCAGGGGTGCTCCTTGTCCGTCAGGGCGTTGACGACCGGCACGGTGGCGTAGCGGGCCAGCGCCTCCAGCGCGTCGTGGCGGTTGGCGCGGTAGACGAGGGCGTGGCCGTAGCGCGACAGGACCTGCGCGGTGTCCTCCATCGACTCGCCACGCGACAGTTGGCTCGTCTGGGCGTCAAGGTTGATGGCGATGCCGCCGAGGCGCTGCACGCCCACCTCGAAGCTGACGCGGGTGCGCGTCGAGGTCTTCTCGTAGATCATCAGGATGGCCTTGCCGGCGAGGCTCTGCGGCAGCGGCCCCCTGCGGCCCTGGGCCTTGAGCGCGATGGCCTCCTCCAGCAGGTCGCGCAGGTAGGGGGCGACATCCTCCATGCCGAGGACGCTGCGGGCCCCGGGAACGCCCGAACCCACGGATTTCGCGGATTTCACAGAGGAAGTCTCCGTGCGCTCCGAGGAATCCGTGGTGCGGGCGGTGGTCGTGGTGCGGCTCTTGGCGACGGCGTTGGCCATGTCAGCTCTCCAGGAGGTCAGGGATGGGGCGGGTGAGGAGGTCGAGGGGGCGCTCGGCGGCCTTCTGCGCCGCGGCGACGCGGGCGGCGAGGCCCTGCGACTCGGTCGTGGCGTGGGCGAGGCTGGCGCGGACGGCGGACGGCGCGGGGCCTCCGACGGTGGCGCGGCGCGCAGGGTCGGGCTGGAGAGCGGACAGGGCGGCTTCGAGGTGCTCCAGCGGCAAGCCCATGGACTCCAGCGCGGCCTGGAACGTCGCTCCGGCCTCGACCTTGGCGAACGCCTGCGCGACGGTGGCGTAGGCGGTGCGGAACGGCTGCCCGGCGCGCACCAGCGCCTCCGCGACGTCGGTGGCGACGATGCCGGGCTTGCTCCAATCCGCACCGGCGGGGAGGCATTGCATCCCGTCCACAAGGGGCGCCAGAAGCTCGGCCGTCGCTGCGGCGTCCGTGAGGGCGGCCACGACGTAGGGCTTCGTCAACTGGAAGTCGCGCTGGTAGCCGAGCCCCATCCCGCACAGGATGGCGGACACCGCGGCGGCGGGGCCGGCGAGGGCCTTGCCGCGGCCGCGCGCCAGCTCGAGGGCGTCGGGGTTGCGCTTCTGCGGCATCAGGCTGGAGCCCGTCGTGTAGCCGGCGGGCAGCCTGAGGGCGCCCTCCTTGAACAGGTCGATGAGGTCCTGGCTCAGGCTGGCGAGCGCGAGGCCCGCCTGCTGCGCCACCTGGCACGACAGGAGGACAGCGTCGCGGGTGCCGGTGGCGAGCAGGGCGCTGCGCGGGGGGCGCAGGCCCAGCAGACGGGCCGTGTGCGCGGGGTCCAGCGGCAGCGTCGAGCCGCCGATGGCGCCGGAGCCGAGCGGGGACTCGCCGACCGCCTCGAACGCGGCCAGCGTAGCCTTGGCGGCGTCCTGCAGGCGGTGTGCGTGCGCGGCGAGCAGGAAGCCCACGGTCGCGGGCTGGGCGGGCATCCCGTGCGTGCGGGCGACCCACGGCGTCTCCAGGTTGGCCTCGGCCTGCCGCGCCACGGCGTCGGCGAGCGCGTTCAGCCCTTGAGCCAGCCGCGCGAGCCCGCTGCGGGCGTAGAGGAGGATGCAGGTGGCGACCTGGTCGTTGCGGGAGCGGCCGGTGTGGAGGCGGCGGCCCACGTCGCCGAGCTGCGCGGTGAGGCGTGCCTCGACGTTCATGTGGGCGTCCTCCAACTCGACCTGCAGCGCGAAGGTGCCGGCCTCGTGGTCGCGCAGGATGGCGCGCAGCCCAGTGAGGAGTTGGGTGGCCTCCTCCTTCGTCAGCAGGCCCGCCTTGGCGAGGCCGAGGACGTGGGCGCTGCTGCCGGCGAGGTCGTGGACGAGGAAGGGGCGGTCCTCCTCGATGGTCTGCGAGTACGCCAGCAGGTCCGGGTGGAGCCCGGAGCCGGTGCGAGCGGACCAGACGGCTTTGCTCATGCCTTCGCCTTGACGGCCTTCTTGAGGCCGGCGATGCCCTTCAGCCCGCCCAGGCCCTTGATGGCCTTGCCGGGCTTGGTGACGTTGACGGCCGCGCTGGCCTTCGCCGTGGACTTGCCGCCCTTCCTCTGGCCCTGGCGCACGGCGTTGGCGGTCTCGGTCGGCAGCGACCAAAGTTCGATGAAGCCCTCGCTGGCGCCGTGGTTGAAGGCGTCCTTCGTGCCGTAG
>JBHELM010000253.1:0-16383 GCA_046352715.1 Thermoplasmatota archaeon
ATCTCGGCCTGGGCGGCGTGGGGATGGAGCCCAACCCGGCCTACGGCCCGACCATCCCGCACGAGCTGTTCATGGCGTTCCAGATGATGTTCGCCATCATCACGCCCGCCCTCATCTCGGGCGCCTTCGCCTACCGGATGCGGTTCTCCAGCTACCTGGCGTTCACCGCACTCTGGCTCCTCGCGGTCTACGTGCCGCTCGCCCACTGGGTCTGGGGCGGCGGGTTCCTGGCCCAGGCGGGCGTGCTGGACTTCGCGGGCGGCTACGTCGTCCACATGAGCGCCGGCTACGCGGCGCTGGCCTGCGTCTTCGTGTTCCGGCCGCGGCGCTTCGGGTCGGACGAGAAGGTGGCGCCGCACAACGTCCCCTTCGTCGCCCTGGGCGCCGGGCTGCTGTGGTTCGGCTGGTTCGGCTTCAACGCCGGCTCCGCCCTGGCCGCCAACGGCCTCGCCGCCAACGCCTTGGTGACCACCATGCTCGGCGGCTCCTTCGGCATGGTCTCCTGGATGGCGGCGAACTGGTGGGTGGACGGCAAGCCCTCCGCCTCCGGCCTGGTGACGGGCGCCATCGCGGGGCTCGCCACCATCACGCCCGCCAGCGGGTTCGTCGCGCCCTGGGCCGGGGCCCTCACCGGCCTCCTCGCCGGCGCCGTGTGCTTCGCGGCCAGCAAGTTCCGCGCCCGCCGCAAGTGGGACGACGCCCTGGACGTCTGGGCCTGCCACGGCGTCGGCGGCACCCTGGGGGTCCTCGCCACGGGCGCCTTCGCCTCCTCCGCCATCAACCACCAATCCGGCCTCATCGAGGGCGGCGCGCGCCTCTTCCTGGTGCAGGCCGCGGCGGCGGTCTTCGTGGCCCTGTACGCCTTCGGCGTCACCTACCTCCTCCTGCGCATCCTGAAGGCCATCCGCCCCATCGAGGTCTCGGAGGCGGACGAGTTGGGGAGCCGGGACCTGCACGAGCACGGCGAGGCGGCGTACCAGTCCTAGAAGCCGGTTCACCCCTTCCGATGCGCCCCACCAGACCACGGATTGCACGGAAGGGGGGTTGACTCCGTGGCCTCCGTGGAATCCGTGGTTTGGCCGGGCCGGGCGCAACGGGCGAGGGCGTATGTCTAGTCGTGCTTGAGGTCCGCCTCGGCGGGGCTGCCCGCGGGCCTGTGCTGCACGTCGCCCTTCTTCGCCAGCTTGTGCCGCACGATGTTGACGAGCCCTCCGGCGTCGAGGATCTCGATGGCCTTGGCGCTGAGCGGGATGCCCTTGGCCTGCAGGCCGCGGGTCTCGTTGCGCACGACGCCCTGCTGCAGGTCGACGCTGACCGTCTCGCCGTCGCGCACGAAGTCCTTCGGCAGGTCGGGGCACTCGATGACGGGCAGGCCCACGTTGATGGCGTTGCGGTAGAAGATGCGGGCGAAGCTGCGCGCGACCACGACGGGGATGCCGGCGCCGAGCATCGAGAGCGGCGCGTGCTCGCGGCTGGAGCCGCAGCCCAGGTTGTCGCCGGCCACCAGGATGTCGCCGGCCCTGACCTGCTTGGGGAACTCCTGCCGCCACCCCTCCAGGATGTGCTCCGCCAGCCCCTTGGGGTCGATGATGGTGAGGTACTTGCCGGGCGTGATCATGTCGGTGTCCACGGAGTCCGGCAGCGCCCACGCGCGGCCCTTGAACTGGGTCTTGAAGTGGAGGTCCTGGCCCATCTGGGCTCGCCACGGGGGGCTCCCTGTTGAGGGTTGCGGCAACGCTGGCTGAACCACGAAGTGCCCGAAGTCCACGCAGGGGACTGTTTTCGTGGGGGGTCGTGAAATTCGTGGTTCGGCTTGTCTCCACACCTGTCAGGAGGCCTTCCTGCCGGTAGCGTCGAGCCCTTAACCCCCCATCCCCCATTCTTGGGCATGGAACCGGACCGTCTCGCTGACTTCCAGGCGCGATGGAACACCCTGAGCGTCCGGCGGGACGAGTTGGCCCGCCACTTCCACGCCGACTCCCAGGCGCCACAGGGGCGCCACGCCTCGCCCAACATCATCCAGGAATGGGAGATGGTCCTGCGGGAGCTGCAGCGGCTCGAGGAGCTCGCCGCGGCGCCCCGGCAGTAGCCGGCCGGACGCTCGGTCCCTCAGGCGGCCAGCGGGTGGCGCAGGCGCTCGCGGATGACGCCAGCGGGTCGGCGAGGAGCAGCCGGCCCTTCCGGCTGACCCGCAGGTATCCCATCGAGTACGCCTGGCCGGGCAGCGCGACCGGGTGGGCGGTGATGCAGCCGTCCGCCTCGAGGCAGCGCAGCACGGCCTGGGTCCGCTGCACATCCCACTCGAACGCCCGCATCACGTCGGAGTCCCACAGCGTGCACCAGGGCAGGCCTTGGCCTGGCGGTCGAGCCAATGCAGGACGCCGATGGCGTCGCTCTCTAGGGCCATCTATGTCCTAGGTGGAGCGCTGCTGCCAAAAGCTGGACGGCACCCGAACAAGTCAGGGCGCAGCCAGAGCCGGATGGCCGGAGCGGGTTGGCGGCCATCGGCCTGGCAACCGAACGGCAGGGACAACCATGGCGTCCGGCTTGTCCCACAACCGCTTCGCCGCCCGACGGCGAGGAAGAGGCATGACGCGCAAGGCCCACCCCGCGGACCCCGCGCCCACGGCGGAGCGCAGCAAGCCACGCCCCTCCGAGTCGCGCAAGCGGCCACCGCGGAAACTCCGCCTCCCCAAGCCCGACGCCGAGAAGTTCCCCAACCTCGAGGCCAACAAGATGCTGGACCGCGCCCTGCACATCCACCACGCGATGCAGATGGGCCTTACCCGCGCCGAGGCCGAGGCGCACGCCGACGAGCACGTCGGACCCCGGGTGGCGCGCACGGCCAACCTGGACGCGAACGACGAGGCGAGGCCGCGACGCATCGCCCGCTAGTCCCCACCAAGCCACGGATTCATGTCGTCCGTGCACTCCGTGGTTGGTGGGCGTCTAGACCCCACGGGTGAGCCCAGCGGCGCGGCGGATGTCCCGGTTCTCCAGCACATGCTTCGGGTGGCCCTGCTTCGCGACCGCCAGCATCGCCCGCCCAAGCTCGTCCGCCGCCACCATCGCGAAGGGCGCCACCCGGCGCAGCAGCGGCTGCAACACCCACATCAGGCGGTCCTGGAACAGCGGCGCCTCCACGGGCCTGAGCGGGTGGATGTAGCCCGGCCGGAAATGCCACAGCCCCGCGAGCCTCAACGCGTCGAGCGCGGTCTCCGCCTGGCCCTTCTCCTGCGCGAACGGCATATGCGACTTCCCCGTCGGGTCCGCGCCGCCGCCCGAGAGGTGCAGGAACCGCGCGCCCGGGCTGGCAGCCTTCAGCGCCTTCGCGCCCGCCACCGGGAACTCCACCGTGATGCGGTGCAGCTCGCCACGGTCGACGCGGAACTGCGAGATGCCGAGGCACCACAGCGCCGCATCCACATCCACCAGCCAATCCGCGACGGGCCCGTAGTCCAGGAAATCCGCGTGCGGCACGAACTCCACCTTCTCATCCATCTCCCGCGGCTCGCGGCGAGCCAGCACTACGACGGACTCCACCTCGGGGTCCGCGATGGCCTGCCGCAGCGCACCTGAGCCCGCGGTCCCGGTGGCGCCGGTGAGGAGGATGCGCACGCGCCGGCCAACCCGTCCAGGTTCAAGGAGTTGGCCGCCGCTCGTGCCGCACCAAGTCCTCCCACACGTCCAGCGCCTCCTCGATCACCTCGAAGTACGCCTGCCTGGGATGGATGCGCCAGGCGGCCAGCCGGTCGCGCAGGACGATGGGGACCTCGATGAGAGTGTTTTCTTGGCCGACCATGGAATGCCTTGGCAATCCATGGATTCCCCTGGCATGTCCTTTTGGCGGAGGTTTGCGAAACGACCCGGCTAGGCCGCAACCGCTCGGCGCGGTTTCAGTTCGCCCTCGCCGAAGTAGTCGCGGGGGTCGGTGAGCTTGCCCTCGATGGCCGTCACCGCGGCGGTGGCGGGGGAGACGAGGTAGCTCTGGGAGTCGGGGTGGCCCATGCGGCCCTTGTAGTTGCGGTTCGACGTCGACACGCAGACCTCTTTCTCGGCGAGGACGCCGCCCATGCCGCCGAAGCAGGCGCCGCAGGAGCTGGGGTTGAAGATGCCGCCGGCCTCGACGATGGTCTTGAGGACGCCCGAGTCGAGGGCGCGGTTGTAGATGCTGGTGCTGGCGGGGAAGACGACGAGGCGGGTGCCGCGCTTGACGTGGTTGCCCTTGAGGATGCGGGCGACGGTCTCGAGGTCTTCGTAGCGGGCGTTGGTGCAGGAGCCGATGAAGACCTGGTCGACCTTGGGCACGGCGGCGGCGGCCTCGCGGACGGTCTTGACGTTCTCGGGGCTCTGCGGCATGGCGACGACGGGTTCCAGCTTGGAGCAGTCGAGGGTGTAGGTCTTGGCGTAGGTTGCGTCCTTGTCGCTGCGGAGGCTGGCGTGGTCGCGGATGTGGGCGCGGCGGCCGGAGGCCATGGGGGTGGCGTCGAGGTAGTCGAGGGTCTCCTGGTCGCAGGCGATGACGCCGGCCTTGGCTCCCATCTCGGTGGTCATGTTGGTGAGGGTGAGGCGCTGGTACATCGGCAGGGTGTCGATGGCGGGGCCGGCGAACTCGACGGCTTGGTAGCGGGCGCCGTCGTCGCCCATCTGGCCGATGAGGGAGAGGACGATGTCTTTGGAGGCGACGGGCTCCACGAGTTCGCCCTGCAGGTCGATCTTGATGGTGGGGGGGACGCGCATCCAGAGCTCGCCGGTGGCGAAGACGGCGGCCATCTCGGTGGGGCCGATGCCGCTGGCGAAGCAGCCGAGGGCGCCGGCCATGTTGGTGTGGCTGTCGGTGCCGACGACGAGGTCGCCCGGGAGGCAGAAGCCCTCCTCGGCGAGAATCTGGTGGCAGATGCCCTGGCGGCCGATGTCGTAGAGGTGCGGCAGGCCGTAGGTCTCGCAGAAGGCGCGGATGTTCTTGTGCATCCGGGCGCTGGACTCGCTGCTGGCGGGAATCCAGTGGTCGATGGGGACGACGATGCGGTTGGGGTCCCACACCTTGGCGGCGCCCATCTCCTTGAACGGCTTGATGAGCTGCTCCAGGGCCTCGTGCGCCATCGCGACGTCGACCTTGCAGTCCACCACCTCGCCCACGCTCACCACGCGCTGGCCCGCCTTGAGCGCGAGCAGCTTCTGCGGGAGGGTCATCCCTGCCATGCGGCGTCCACGGCCGGGCCGCTTAAGGGACTTTCCGGATGGGGGCCCGACCCGTGCGGCCGGGGGCTACGCTTCGTGGCTGTCCACGGACGCCTTGCGGCGCGCCTCGCGCTCCACGTCGGCCCCGACGTCGGCTCCTGCCTCAGAGCCCGTCCCACTCCGGGCGATGGCGCGCACGGGCCGGGTGGCCCCCAGCCCCGACGGCTCCGGGGTCCCCTCCGGCTGCGGCGCCTTGCCGTGCAGCCCTTCCCGCCCGAACGGGTCTTCCAGGCCGGCGGCCATGCGGCTGTGGGCGGCGGTGGCCTTGCCGGACTCGCGGGACCCATGCGAGGTGCCCTCGCCCGCGCCACTGCCAAAACCCGCCTGCTCCGCGTCCTGCCGTGCCATGCCGGGCTCCGCCGTGTTGGTGCCGGTGCGGGCGTAGGGGGAGCCGAGGCTGCCGATCCAGTCCTCCTCTTCGCCCCCGTCAGGCGGGCCGGAGTCGCCGGGGATGACGCGCGCGGCCTCGGGCCCGGTGGCCTCCTCGGCGACGTCGAGGTCGAGGTCCGCGCCGCGCTCCACGCAGGTGAGGTAAATGGGGCGGGTGGGCTCCTGGGTGCGGTCAAGGACGTCCTGCAGGCCGACCAGGACGCCGGACCGGTCCGCCTCGTCCTCCAGCAGCACGACGTCGTAGCGCCCGGCGGGGCGGCCGCTGGCGGCGACCACCTTGGCGACGCGGGGGCGCGGGTCGCCCATCAGGCTCACTGGCTCGTTGTCGAGGTAGACAGGGGCAAGCGGCGGGCTCTCCATGCCGCCCCCATCGCCCAGGGCCGCGATGAACGTGCACACCGGACGAACATCTCTGGCCGCGCGCGCGGCGCGCAAGCTGCCCCACATGTCGTGGGCCCGCAGCCATGATGTGCGGCATGGGACTATGGATGTCCTTGTGATGGCCATCGACCGCCGTCCGCCCCGCCCCGCTCCCGCTGCGGAGGCGCTGCGCTGCCGCGGCCGCCGCCGGGCCAGCCTCCTTCCGTGGCTCGGCGTGGCCTGCCTGGCGGGCGCCTTGGCCCTGCTTGCGGTGCCGGGGCAGGCGCTCGCCCTCGCCGCCGCCGCGCTCCTCCTGCTCCTGCTCGGCCGCGAGGCCGCGGTCCCCGGAGGGCTGCTGCTGGGCGGCAATCCGTTCCTGCTGGTGGCGCAGCTTGTCCTGCTCGACGCCGGCGTCCTGCTCGCGCTCGTGCCGCGCCTCGCCGGTCCGCAGCCCCCCGCGCTGGTCGCGGCTGCGGCGCGGCGCCGCAACGGGGCCCGCCGCCCCACCAGCGTGCTGGGCCTCTATCGCCGCGCCCTCATCCCGTTCGCGTTCCAGGGCCCCCTGGTGGCGACCCTGATGGGCGAGGCGGCGCGGCTGCCGGCCCGCCGGCTGCTGCTGGCCGTGCTAGCGGCGGCGGTGACGGCGACCGTGGCGTGGACCGCTTTCTACGTGGCGGGCTCCTGGGCGCTCGGCGTGCCGGCGCTGCAGGCGGGCCTCGTCGTCGCGGTGCCCCTCGCGCTGCTGGGCCTCGGGGTGTCGGTGGCCGGCCTGCGGGCGACCCGGGCCACGGCGATGCGGAGCTGACGGGGACGCGCACGGGCCACGGCCTGGCCGATGGTCCACCATCCGCAGAGAACGCAGAGCCCGCAGAGGCAACGTCCAT
The DNA here is from genome assembly GCA_046352715.1 of Thermoplasmatota archaeon. Lineage (GTDB taxonomy): Archaea > Thermoplasmatota > E2 > JACPAO01 > JAHFTW01 > JAHFTW01. Next base: position 6,876 of record JBHELM010000253.1, read on the forward strand.
TCGATGTCCTCGGCGGCGGGCGATGGCCCGCATGGAACACCCGGCTCCGTGGAATCTGCGGGCTCTGTGGATCCGGTGGGCGAGACGCCAACCAGGACAACGTTTGCCACGAAACCTGCGGAGGGTCCGGCGTGAGGCAGACCGCCTCTGGGTGCGCGCTCAGAGGCTGACGCTGACGACCAGGATGAGGTGGGGCGGGCGCACGCTCTGCACCAGCGTCCCCTCCCAGCTCACGAAGGGCTTGCGCAGCAGGTGGCTGAAGCTGGTGCGGTCGAACGCCTCCTGGACGAGCTGCTCCAGGTCGGGGGCGTAGAGGGAGCGCTGCTCCTCGGTGAGGGCGAGGTAGCCGTGCATGTCCTGCTCCGCCAGGTCCTCGAGGGCGAGCTGCACCTGCTCCTCGACGTGGGCGGCGCGCTCGCGGGCGGTGCCGGGGGAGCTGGCCTCCCACACGTCGCAGAGCTGGGTGCTGAGGTGCGCGATGATGCTGCCGGGAGCCGTGGTCGCCCAGCTTGGGCGGCACGACGTGCTCGACGGTGCGGCAGTCGCCGCTGGGGTCGCGGCGGGCGCGGAAGCGGGCAAGCGCTGACTGGCGGCACTCCTTCAGGAACTCCGCGGTCGTGATCTCGACGCCGCCGGGGGCGTTGGGGTCCGCGAACTGGACGCACGCCGTGCGGGGCTTGAGGATGGTGCGCATGTGGGTCGCCTCCACCGTCAGCTTGCCTCCTGTTGATACAGGGTTTCAGGGACGGTGCGCGCCCAGCGGGAAGAGCGGGCGCGCTGTCCCTTGAACATCTCAGGCCGGGCGCGGGAACGTGGTTCACGCGGCGCGCGCGGCGCCGGAGCGGCGGGCGAGGTGCGTGAAGAGGAGCGCCCACGCCACGAAGACGATCCACCCGGCCTGGGCGTGCGCCTGCAGGAGCGCGGCGGGTCCCCACGCGTACCCGACGAGGGAGAGGAGCGTGAGGCGCAGCAGGTTGGCGGCGTAGACGCCGGCCAGGCCGATGCAGGACCAGAGGGCGAGGCGGCGGCCGCCGGGGCGCTCGGCGAGGAGGAAGAGCGCCAGGATGCCGGCGAAGAGCGCCATCGCCTGCACCCCGCTGCACGCGGCACCCACCTCGAGGGACAGGGGGCCGTTGGGGGTGGCGTAGGTGATGGTCTGGCCCTGGACGCGGGGGTGGAGGCCCAGCACGCCGAGGGCGGCGGCGAGGGGCGGCAGGAGGGCGGTGCGGACGAAGAGCTCGGCGGGGGTCGCGCCCAGGGTGCCCTTGAGCGTGGCCTGGAGGCCCCACGCCAGCAGCGGTGCCGCGAGGACGGGGAGGAGGCAGGCCACGAGGGCGGCGAGCGGCACGCGGCGCCGCCCCAGCCGGACCCTGGCGTCGCGGGCGAGCGGCGGGGCGCAGCCGGCCAGCGCGAGGCCGACCAGGACGATGGCGGCCTTGGGGAGGTTGAGGCCGTGGTGCCGCCACGCGGTGTGGGCGGCGACGGCGAGGACGAGGAGGATGCCTGCCGCGGCCACGGCGGCGGGGGGCAGGCGGCGGACGTCGGGGAGGCGGGGCGCGGTGGCGACGAGGGCGGCGCCGAAGACGGCGAGGGCGAGGCCCACCAGCGGGTCCTCGTGCGGGGTGGCGCCGAGCAGGACCGCGAGGCCGCCGCCCAGGACGGCGAGGCCGACGTAGGCGCGCCCGGCGGTGGGGCCGCGGCGGGGCGGCGCTGGCGCGTCGGCCATGGCGGGCGGTGGCCCTGGCGCCGCGATGGGGTTTCAGGGACGTGGCTTGCGGGCATGGCGCCTACCGCAGGATGCCGGGGCGGCGCATGGTGGGCAGGCGCCGGCGGGCACGGGCGGGTCGGATGGCCATGCTCCCCGGAAGGCGGACGCCCCCAAGGAGGGGCACGCCTGCCGAACAGGTGCAGCGGGGCTACGGCTGGGGCTGGACCTGGGGGTCCACGCTGGCGGCGGCGCGGCGGGCGCGCTCGGCCCGCAGCAGGTCGACGGCCTGCTTGCCGCGGTCCAGCAGGGGCATGGGCTCCTGGGTGCGGCGGTTGGGCAGCGTCACGAGCGGGGCGTACGCGGCGTCCTGCGCCTCGTTCGACTCGGTCTCCTCCAGCGGCTCCCACGGCGCCGAGGCCAGGGAGTCGACGTAGTTCATGATGACCGCCGACTCGCCGCGGCGCAGCAACTCGGAGACCGAGCCGAGGCTGATGCCCATGGTGGCCGCGAGGGTGCGCAGGTCGAGGTTGTGCGGGATGTCGTAGTAGCCCATCGCCACGGCGGTGGAGAGGGCGTCGATCTGGCGGCGGGTCAGCTTGGGGACCTGCGGCTCCAGGATGGTCTGGCGGCAGCGCACGTTGGGGTGCTCGCGCTGGTAGGACTCCAGGAGGCCGTCCACCTGCTCCACGGTGCCCTCGACGTAGAGGGAGGCGACCCCCTCGGGGGTGATGCCGAGGTGGTGGACGCGCAGGGCCGAGAGGAGGTTCTGCCACGGGGTGGGCAGGGCGTCGAAGTCGGCGCGCACCACGCGGGGGGCGAGGCCGGGGGCGACGGTGACGCGGGCCGCGTTGGCCTCCTGCAGCCACTTGGCGACGGCGCCCGACTTGTTGGGCGCGGTGCGGACCATGAGGGTCCAGCCGTCGCGCACCGGCATGAAGCGCAGTTGGACGTGGCAGGGGGGCGTCTGGAAGCCCGCGCCTGCGCAGGGCAGGTCGATGCGGCGGACCACGCGCGTTCCTGAGGTCGGGGTCAGGGTGTACATGGAAGCTCCAGGCCGATGATGCCCATCGACTTTCGCTCCTATCCCTGGTCCGCCTAAAGGGGTTTCTTTCATGCCTATATGTTCGGTCTCCACGCGAAACCACTGGAACCGGTTCGGCCGGTCGGGTGCCAACAGGAGAAGATGGCCAACGGCGCCGGTCGCAGCGGGCAAGCGGGACTAGGACAAGGTCGAGGTGGTTTCACGGACGGGACAACTGGATTTGCTCAATGGACCGCGGCCCCGGCGTCGACGGGGTCCGCCTCGGCGGTGGGCGCAGGGAACGCTTGCGGGCCCTCCAGCGGCAGGGTGAAGCGCAGCCTAAGGCCGCCCTCCGGCTCGCTGCGCGGGGCGGCCGCCCGGCCCCCGTGCAGCTCGATGATGCCGCGCGCCATGTAGAGCCCCAAGCCCGTGCCCACGCGGGGCGGCGCCACCGCGTCGTCGTGGGTGGGGAAGGGATGGAAGAGCCGGTCGCGCTGCTCCGCCGTCAGCCTGGACCCCGCGCAGGTGACGGACACCGTCGCCTCGCCGCCGCTGCGGCCCGCCTCCAGCCGCACCTCGCCCCCCGCCGCGGCGCAGGCCAGGGCGCACTCCAGGTAGGCCCCCAGCACCTGCCGCAGCCGGGCGGCGTCCACCACCACCTGCAGCCCCGGCTCGACGCGCTCGCGCAGCGCGACCCCCGCCTCCTCCGCCGCAGGCCGCTTCGCCTCCACCGCCTCCGCCACCAGCGCCGACAGGTCGGCCTCGCGCAGCTCCAGCGGCATCCGGCCCGCCTGCAGCCGGGCGGTGTCGAGCAGCTCCGCCACCACGTCGCGCAGGCGGCGGAAGTTGCGCTGCACCAGGCCCATGGACTGCCTCGCCTCGGGGCTCAGGCAGCCCTGGGCCTGCATGTCCAGCGTGTCGAGCGCCAACTGGATGGGCGTGAGCGGGGTGTTGAGCGCGTGCGCGGCGAGATTGATGAACTCCGCCTTGAAGCGCTCCTGGCTGCGCCGCTCCTCGCTCTCCGGCTGCCGCGCCACGCAGTAGTGCCTCCCATCGGGGCCAGCCACCACGCTCCAGGCCAGGCGCAGCGTCGAGCCGTCGGGGCGCAGGCAGCGCGCCGTCCACACCCCCTCCAGGCCGTCGGGCCGCGCCGCGGGGAGCCGGTCCTGCGGATGGAGCAGGCCGTGCAGGGGACGGCCCACCAACTCGTCCGGGCTCCAGCCCACGACCCCTTTCCACGCAGGGTTGGCCGCCTCCACGAGGCCGTCGGGGCCCACGATGGCGGCCGGCAGGGGACAGCGGTCGAAGAAGTGCTGCCGCCCAGCGTCGTTCATCCGCGAACCGGTGGGGCCTGCCGCTACTTACACGCATCCGGCGGCGAACATGTCTGGCCCGCCTGCCACCACTCCAGCCTGACGCGAAAGGCGCAAAAGGACAGGAAATTTCCCCAGGGCTTCGTGGGCTTCGCGGTCAAGGGTCGGAGCGGTCAGTGGCCAGCGGCTTCCTCAAGCACCGTCTCCGTCGCCTTGGCCAACTGGTCCCAGTCGTGCTCGCGCAGGACGCGCTCCCGGCCCCGCCGCCCCATCGCGTTGGCCGCCTGCGGGTCCTCGAGAAGGACCAACAAGTTCTCGGCGAGGTCGCCCGCGTCCCCCGGCGTGGCGAGCAGGCCGTTGTCGCCGGGGCGGACGAAGTCGGGGATGCCGCCGACGCGGGAGCCGACGACGGGGCGGCCGCACGCGTTGGCCTCCGCAAGGACCATGCCGAAGGACTCGGCGTCGGTGGTGCTGGGGAGGCAGAGGGCGGCGCAGGAGCGGTAGGCGGCGGCGAGGGCGGGCTCCGGCAGCCGTCCGCGCAGGACGAGGCCCTCCCGGGCGGCGCGGGCCTGCAGGGCGGGGGCGCGGTCGCCTTGGCCGACGAGGACGAGGCGGGCCTCCGGGGCGTGGGCGCGCACCTCGGCGAAGGCGCGCAGCAGGACGTCGAGCCCCTTCCAGCGGTAGGAGCGGTCGAGCGGGCCGACGAACAGGATGTCCTGGCCCGTGGGCTGGGGGCCGGGGGCGAAGAGGTCCCCGTCGACGCCGGGCGGGACGATGCGGACGCGGGAGCGGTGCCTGGCGAGGGCGTGGTCGCGCACGTAGGGGCCCACGGCGATGAGGCCGGCGCTCTCCGCCATCATCCGGCGCTCCAGGGTGGCGCGGTCGACGGCGGCGGCGAGGCCCAGCAGGCGACCGCTGCCGTTGAGGCGGCCGGCGTGGTAGGTGAGGGCGAAGGGGGCGCGGCCGCGGCTGGCGAGCCACGCCATCTCGGCGGGGAACGGGACCGGCGAGTGCGCCCACACGACGTCCGGCCGCTCGCGCCCGATGCGGCGGGCGACGCGGCGGCGCAGGCCGGGGTCGATGGGGGTGTTGCCGAGGCGGAAGGGCGGGACGTGGCGCTCCACCACGACGCCGTGGTGCTCCTCCACGGCCGCCTGGGTGCCGGAGGCTAGCACGGTGACCTCGTGGCGGCGGGCGAGGCGGCGCAGCAGCTCGTGGGCGTAGCGCTCCAGCCCGCCGCCCTCGGGGCGGTAGTAGGGGGTCACGGCGAGGATGCGCACGCGCTCACTCCGCGGGGCCGTCCCGCACCTCGGCGTAGACGGCCAGCAGGCGCTCCGCCACGACGTCCCAGGAGTAGGCGGCGTGGACGCGGCGGGCCAGGGTCGCCCCCCGCTCCAGGCCGCCCTCCAGCGCGGCGCGCAGTTGGGCCGCGAGCGCCGCGGGGTCGCCGGGCGGGGCGACGAGGCCGCCGACGCTGGCGACCTCCGCGACGCCGGGCAGGCTGGAGGCGACGACGGGGGTGCCGCACGCCATGCTTTCAATCAGCGAGATGCCGAAGGCCTCCTGGCCGGTGACGCTGGGCAGGACGGTGAGGCGGGCGCCGCGGTAGAGGGCGGGCAGGTCGGCGTCGCCGACGCGGCCCAGGAAGGTCACGGGCACCTGCAGCTCCTTGGCCAACGCCTCGAGGTGGGCGCGCAGGGGGCCGTCGCCGACGATCCACGGCGGCGGGCAGGGGCGCAGCAGGGCGAGGGCGCGCAGCAGCACCTCCACGCCTTTGTAGGGGACGAGGCGGCCCACGAAGAGAAGGTGGTCGCCCGCCTCCTCACGGGCGCCCGGGTGGAACCGCGCGGGGTCGATGCCGTTGGGGAGGATGCGCCAGCGCGACTCCGGGACGCCGCCGAGGCTCGGTGCCGCGCGGCCGTAGGAGAGCGAGCGCACCAGCACCGCGTCGGCGAGGCGGTAGGGCGGCGTCCCCACCTTGCGGTAGAGCCCGAGCGCGGCGCGGCCGAGGGCGCCCCCCGGCGTCGGCTCGAAGTGGAAGTCCAGCACGGCGGGGATGCCGAGGGCGTGGCTGCGGCGCAGCACCGACGGCGTGGTGAAGGGGTAGGTGGCGGCGACGTGCACGACGTCGGCGTCGGCGGGGACGCGGGAGGCGAGGCGGGCCACCGGGTCGCGCAGGACGGTGCCCTGGCGGGGGACGCGCACGTACTCCACGCCCCTCTGCCGGGTGCGGCCGGGGTCGCCGTCGGTGGTGCAGAGCATCGTCACCTGGTGCCCGCGCGCGGCGAGGCGCTGCGAGACCTCGTCGAAGACGCGCTCCACGCCCCCCACGACCGCCGCGGCGGCGTCCGTGCGGACGGGGCTCGGGTCGTAGGGGCACACCAGCGTGACGCGCATGGCGGGAGAGTGGCGGGCGGGCGCCGAAGGGGCTTGCGGGACAAGCGCCAGGGCAACAGGTCAGGATGGGGCGGAGCCGCGCCCGCGCCGCCGGCCCAGCGAGCCCCTGGTTGCGGATGGAGCCCGAACCAGTCCGGGTCCGGCAAGCCCCATGTGAGGCGAGGCGTACGGGGTGTGGGATTCACATGCCCGCCCGCTCGACCTCCACACGCACCTCCGGCAAGCGCGGCGCCGCCCGCGGCCGCTCCACGACGACCCCCCGGCGCCGCTCGACGGGGACGCGCGCCACGTCCGGGGGCCGCTCGGCGGGCCGCTCCACGGGCAGCCACACCTCCCGCACGGGCGGGGGCCGCATCGGCGCCGGCGGCGGTCGCGGCGGCGTGCAGGGCTTCCAGGAGAAGGAGGTCGACCGCTATGCCGGCTTCAGCGGCGAGGTGACGCAGGAGCAGGTCGACGAGCTGCTGCTGCAGGCGCTCGAGACCGAGATCGGCGGCATCCAGGTCTACGAGACGGCGCTGCGCTGCGTCCAGGACGAGGAGCTCAAGGAGGAGTGGGAGACCTACCTCGACCAGACCCGCAACCACGAGACCCTCCTTATCGGCGTCTTCGGGGCGCGCGGCCTCGACGTCAACAAGGAAAGCCCCGGCCGCAGCGTCGTGCGCCACCTCGGCGAGTCGCTCGTCCAGGCGATGGAGATGGCGCTGCAGAACGGCAGCCCCGCGGCCGCCGAGCTGGTGGCCGCCGAGTGCATCGTCCTGGCCGAGACCAAGGACCACCACAACTGGGAGCTCATCGGCGAGGTCGCCAAGGCCATCGGCGGCGACGAGGGCCGCGAGCTGCAGGATGCCTACGACGAGGTGGAGGAAGAGGAGGACGAGCACCTCTACCACACGATGGGCTGGAGCCGCGAGCTGTGGATCAAGAGCCTCGGCCTGCCCGCCGTCCTGCCGCCCCCCGAGGAGGAGAAGGACGTCAGGAGCGCCATCGGCGCCGCGCGGGCCAAGCAGGGCCGGAAGCAGATGATCCGCAAGGGCAGCAACTGACGCACCACCCCCGCTTCAACCACGGATGGCACGGATTCACACTTGATCCGCGGTTTCGTGGGGAGACGAAGCCGCACCGACCGAACCGCGGATTGCGCGGATGCCGCGGATTCAAAGTTCCGGGCAATCCGCGGACTCCTTGGTTTCGTCGTGTGAAAAGGCTTGAACCGCCCGTCCCCGTGGCGCCCGCGTGGCCGTGCCGCAACGCCTCGTCAGCCTGGTGCCCAGCCACACGGAGACGCTGCACGCCCTCGGCCTGGCCTCCCGCGTCGTGGGCCGGACGCGCTTCTGCATCCACCCTGAGCCATGGGTCGGCGCCGTCCCCGCCGTGGGCGGCACGAAGGACGCGAAGCTGGAGCGCATTCTCGCCCTGCGGCCGGACCTCGTGGTGGCCGACAAGGACGAGAACCCCAAGGCGCTCGTCGAGGCTCTGGAGGCCGCCGGCGTCCGCGTCCTGTGGTCCGCCATCGACAGCTTGGAGGACGCCGCCGCGTTCGTGGAGCGCCTCGCGTCCGAGTGCGGGGTCCCAGATGCGGGGGCGCGGGAGGCGGCGGCCATCCGCTCCACGCTGCGCGAGGTGGCCGGCGTGGGCGGGGGCACGGCCGTATTCTGCCCCATCTGGCACGCGCCCTGGATGACCTTCGACCGCACCGCCTACCCGAGCGCGATGCTGGAGGCCGTCGGGCTCCGCAACGCCTTCTCCGGCCACGCGGGGCCGAAGTACTTCGAGGTCGCGCCGGGCGAGGTGGCGGCGAGCGCGGCGGCGTGGACGCTGCTGCCCACGGAGCCGTTCCCATTCCACCGCAAGCCGGTGGACACCTCTGGCCTGGGCCCTGCGGGGCAGCCGGACCGGGTCCGCGTCATCGACGGCGAGGCGCTGACCTGGTTCGGCGTCCGCACGGCGCCGGGGCTGCGCGAGCTGGCGCGGGTGGCGCAGACCTTGCGCCCCGACTGACCAACCACGGATTCCATGGATGGCACGGAACTTTGAATCCGCGCAATCCGCGGTTGGGTCGGTACGGCTTCGTCTCCCCACGAAACCGCGGATGCCGCGGATTTCGCGGACCAAGTGAATCCGTGGAATCCATGGTTCAATCAGTGCATCAGCGGCGCCGCAGCCAGGCCGCGCAGCCGAGGAGGGCCACGAGCACCAGCAGGCCGGCGCCGGGGCTGGACTGGCCGCTGGCCTTCTCCAGCGCGCGGGCGCGGGCGGAGGCATCGTAGGGGCCGAGGCCGCCGTGCAGGTCCTGGTAGGAGTTCGCGGTGCCGGAGCGGTCGCCGTTGGTCGACTCCGGTATCGCCGAGCCGTGGGCGTTGGAGCCGCCGCTGCCACCCATTGCGGGGGCCGCGTCGATCGCCATGACGCCCTTGCCGCCGTAGGCGAAGCAGCAACCGCCGCCGCTGGCCTCCTCGCCCGCGGGGAGCCGGACGTCGAGCGGGGTCTCGCCGGCCTTGGCGTCGAGGGTGCCCTGCCAGTGCAGGTGGCCCTCGGCGTGGGCGTAGACGGTGAGGTGGCCGCTGCGCAGGCGGATGCGGTAGGAGCCGTCCTGGTCGGTGGTGGCGGCGCCGTAGCCGTAGGCGTCCTCGTTGCTGAAGCTCACCTGGCCGCCCGCGATGGGCTGGCCGTTGGCCTCGTCGAGCAGGTAGCCGGACACGACGGCGTCGGGCGCCGGGCGCTGCTGCATGGCGATGGTGATGCGGGTGGTGCCGTCGGCGGCGAGCCGCAGCGACTGCGTCCAGCCGTAGTATTCGGTCATGCAGGGGACGTAGGGGCTGTCCGGCGCCTGCGGGCAGTCGCGGTACGAGTCGTGGTAGGCCTGCACGATTGCGTAGCCTGGGGTGACGTTGCCGCGGAAGGTGCCGTCGGGGGAGACCGCGATGGCGCACCCGTTGTCGTAGTCGGGGGGCGACGGCGCGATGGCGATGCCGACGGAGCCGTCGTCCGCTCCGCCCTCGGCGGGCATCGGCTTCGGCGGCGGGGTGCCGTCGGCGGAGGGTTCCTGGCTGCACTCGTAGATGCCGTAGG
>JBHELM010000254.1:0-4909 GCA_046352715.1 Thermoplasmatota archaeon
GGCTCCTGGATGCGCAGGTGGAGGGTGACCGCCGACCCGGTCGTCACGAGGCTGGCCAGGCCGTCCGGGCCGGTGCGCTCGCCCACTACATCCGGTGTGGGGGAGGGCAGCACCCGCACGTCGCCGGCCAGGACGGACCAGGGGGCGCCCGGCAGCCCTGCGGGGCGGGCGAAGACGCGGACGCGGTGACAGCCAGCCGGCAGGACCGGGCCGTCCGCCAAGGTAGCGTTCAGCTGCAGCACGACGTCCTGGCGGCCCGAGGAGGCGGCGGCGTTGCGCAGCAGGACCGTGGGAGGGGCGATGGCGGCGCCCGTGCAGCCGGTGGCGTCTTGGCCTGCCGTGGGCTGCGCGAGGGCGACGAGGTCAACGTCGCCGGGGAGGCTGGAGGCCGCAGTGAAGGCCACCCGGAGCGTGCCGCCGTCCACCAGGGACAGGGCGCCGACCTGGCTCTCCGGCAGCCAAGCCAAGGTCGTCAGGGGCGGGGCGAGGCTGGGCAGTGCGACTGTGGGGGTGCCGCACTCCGTCCCAGCGCAGGCGTGGTCAGCGCCCGGCGCAAGGAAGAGGGCGAGCGGCTGCTGCGCTCCAATCCGCACGCCATTGACTCCCGGCAGCGACTCGGGGTTGCGGGCACTCGAGCTGGACCACTCCTGCCCCGTGTTCGCCAGCCAGGCACCGTTGGGGCCGGCCGAGAGGAGCACAGCCTGGCCGCCTGCGGTGGCGGCTTGGCCTTCCTGCACGGCCGCGAAGAGGGCTGCGCCATCGGCGTCAGCCAAGACGGCGTGCGCGCCGACGTCTGCGTGGCCCTGGGCGGCCCTGCGCGCATAGTGCGACGCCGCGCCGTCAAGCTCGACGAGCAGGCCAACGGGGGAGCCGTAGCGCGGCCCGGAGGAGGTGAAGGCCTGGACAGCATTCGTGGATGGCAGGCAGACGGCCACTTGGGGCGGCACGGGCGAGTTGCCGGTGGGAGGACAGAACATCGGGCCTGGGTTGTTGGTATTGAGCTTGGAGGCGCCTGCAATCAGTTGCCAACCGGGGGAGCCAAGGAAGCAGTTGACCACGTTTTGGGCCAGCGTCCCGGCGTCGAGCCCTTGGACGCTGAACTGGATGGTGTCCATGCATTCGTCGCCGCCCGGCGTGGCGTAGTCGAGCAGGGAACTCGTGGCCGCCGCGTGGGCAGCGTGGCCTTGCGCCTCCGACTCCACCGCGAAGCGGTCGAAACCGCCTTGGGTGATCAGGAGGCCCAGCCCTTCCTCAGCGGCGCCCTGGACGAGGCGCGCCGAGGGGGGAGCGAGCGAGGCGCGCGGACCCGTCAGGGAGAGCGGGCGCTGGGAGGGCAGCCACGGCGACCACAGCGTGGCGTTGGCGTTGGCAAGGTCCGGGTGGGCCACGCGGGCGCCCAACGCGTCGCGCACCAGAGGGGTGACCGGGTCGAAGACGTCATCGCCGCCCAGGTCGGCCAGCAGGCCGGCCCCGTGGCCGACCGCAGCGCCCTGCGCCCGGCCCGGCGCGACGTAGAGGTCGTCGCCGCCGGCATCCACCAGCACGCCAGCGCTCGCCAGGGTGCCGAAGCCCTGCGCCCCGCCGTCCCAGGCAATGTAGTCGTCGTTGCCGGCGAGGTCGATGAGCAGGCCGGGCACATGCGGCAGGAAGCCGAGGAGGGGCACCGTGGCTGGGCCAGGGATGAGGGGCGCGGCCCAAGGGCCGATGTACCGGTCGTCGCCCGCTGCGTCAACCAGGGCGGGGTAGACCCGCTCGGCGCGCCACGAGGTGCGCAGGTCGGAGCGGTCGAGGGCCAGGTACAGCAGCGGCTCCCCCGTGTCCAGGAGGTTGGCGTCGGGAGCTTCGGGGTCGGTGGGGTCGGCAGGAAGTTGCGGGGTGCCGCTGCTGACGCGAAGGTCGAAGGCCTGCTCGACGTGGGCCCAGAAGGCGTCCGCAGTGCGGCCGTTCACAATGACCTTCACCAGGTGTTCCCCGGGGGCGGCCCAGGTGTGCGTGAAGCCGATGGCGACATTGCTGGCGGGAAGGTCCAGGCCTTCTGACACCGTGTCATCGTCCCAGTCCACGGTGAGGCAGCCGCAGGCGCCGTCCGGGTCCTCCAGGCCGCGCAGGAGGAGCGTGGCCCGCGAGCCAGCCGCGACGGTGACGTGGCGGGCGGGGCCGTGCCCGTCCACATCGGCCACCGCGAGGGGGATTCCCTCAAGCGAGCCGGGCCCCTTGGACGTCAGGTCCCGGACCACGGCCGGCAGGGGGTTGACCTGCACATCGAGGCCAGTGCCGTTGCGCCCGCCCAGCGGGTCGAGGACGGCAATGCTCGGGTGGAAGCTGCCCGGGATGCGCCACGGATGCGCTGCGCCGGGGCCCAGCGCCGCGACCTCCGTGAGGCGGAGGTTGGCGCTCGAGAGCGGGTCGGCGGCACGGGCGACCGGCAGCACCTGCCGCAGGACGATGGAGGCCAGTAGCGGCGAGCCGGGCAACTCGACGGTCTTCGAGAACGCGTCGTCCAGCTCGACCTCCGCGAGGGGCCGCAGGGAGCCGTCCGGCAGCACGCCCTCGACCGACACCCGGAACAGGTTGTCGGCGGAGCCGGCGATGCGGATCTCCGAGATGCGGCGCGGGCCGGGGAGGTCGACGCCGACGTGGATGAGCGGGGAGGAGTCGTCGGTCGTGAACTCCGCCGCGGTCAGGGGGTTGCCGTCGATGAGGAGGTTGGGCGGGGACTCCCCGACGCGGTTTCCGACCGGCGCCCAGGTGCCATCCTTGCCGGGGACGGGGGCGCGCTCGGCGGCGTGGGCGCGGGAGCCCCACTGCGCGAGCGCCCAGTCGACCCCGGGGCTGGAGGTCGGCGGCGTGCCGTCGCCCCACTCCACTTCGGTCACGACGCTGCGGGGCACGGGGTCGCGCAGGGGAAGCTGGTAGGCGGCCACTTGCCCCGCGGTCACCGTAGCGGGACCGAGGACCGGCCCGGCGAGGGAGAGCGGCGGGTGGCGCACCCAGACCGTGCGCTGGGCGGCAGCCTTCTGGCCGCCGGGATCCTGCACCTGGACCGTGACGTTGTAAGGCGCAGCGGTGGCGCGCGCCAGGTCGCGGCCGTCGCTGTGGACGGGGAACGCCTCATTCCACTCGAAGGGGCTGGCCGCCGTGCGCAGGCCTGGCGAGCCATCTCCGAGCAGGGGGGAACAGGCCGTTCTCGCGTCCGTCCCGGCCGAGCCGTCGGCGCCATACTCGAACGTCCAGCACACCGTGAGGTCGTCCCCCTCGGGGTCCTTGACTTGAGCGGTGAAGATGTAGGGGGCTCCCGCATCGAGAGGAGCGCTGGAATTGCCAAACACCGCGCCCGGGAGCGCCATGATGGTGCCGGCGCTGACACTGGGGGGCTGGTTCTCTCCCAGGTTGGCGGACGCCCGGCTGCGCTCCCCGGAGCAGAGGTCCTGCTGCGCGCCGTTCTTCGGGTGGTCCGGGTCCGCGTGGACGCCCTCTACACCCTTCTCGAAGTCGCAGCTGTCCTGCTGCACGCCGTCCTGGAAGGTGTTGTGCCCGCCGACGGCCACGAGCAGGCCGAGGGCGGCGGGGCCGTCGCCCTTGCCTTGGCTGGTGGCGGGCGGGGCGCGGAACAGGTTGCGGTCGCCGGCCAGGCCGACGTCCAGCAGCAGCCCGACACTGGCAGGCACCCGCGTGGTGGCCACTCCGGCCAGGGGGCCGCCGCGGGCGGAGCCTTGGCCGTAGCCGGAGGCGATGTAGCGGTCGCTGCCGGCCTGGTCGACCAGGATGCCGACGCCGCCCACCTGGCCGAAGCCTTGGTTGCGCTGCAGGCCCGACGCGTACGTGTCGTTGCCGTTGGCATCCCAGGCGAACGAGAAAGGATGCTGGGCGAGGGGAGGCCCGACCTCATCGGGGTTGTCGCCGTCCTCGCCGAAGGAGCCGGAGGCCGCGCCGGGGCGGCCCAAGTACGTGTCGTCGCCGGCCAGGTCGAGCTGGATCCCGGCTGAGAAACCGGGCTTGTAGGCGTCGGTGCCGCCCACCGTCAGCACGAGCGCGTAGGCGCCGTCAAAGACGTGGTCCCCGGCCGCGGTGCCCAGGAAGACGCGGTCGGCCACGACCGTGCTCTGGTTAGAGTTAGGGTTGGAGTCCCAGGCGGTCCACAGGCTCTCCAGCGCGGCTGGCCAGCCATCGCGGTCGCTGTCCCGCAGCGAGAGGTCGATGCCGCCGTGCAGCGGACTCTCGCGCCCGACGTTGGTGACCTTTTGGTGCGGCCAGGAGTTGTCATTGGCGGGGCGGTCGGAGGAGTCGACATCCTGCCATTCCGGCGATAGCACGTAAGTGTCTGCACCGGAAATGTCGAAGAAGCCGGAAGAGAGGTAGGTGGGAGCCTCCAACAGATTAGCCGCTCCTACGCCACGGCCGGCGGCCATCATGCTCCAGCCGTAGCCCCGTCCGGGAGCGATGGGGCCGGTGTAAGTGTCGTTGCTGCGCTGCCTGTCGTCCAAAGCGGGGGCAACCTCGATGGAGTCGGCGCCGATGCGGACGGAACGCGTCGGGTCGGAGTTCTGCACCGTTAGGGAGGCATCGATGAACATGGCCCGCATGGCACGGGGAGTGGTGCTGCCGAAGTTGTTCAGGTAGCCGCGCGCCTTGTCCAGGGCGGCGTAGGTGTCGTCGCTGGCGCCCCCCGGTCCGACAGCGTCGATGAACAGGGCATCAGAGAAACCAAACTGAGAGTTGGTCTCATCCCCATTGGTGGAACCGGAGGTGAGCCTGATGGCGTCGTCGACGGCCCCCTGGGCCAGCGTGCCAGCGGTGTAGCTGTCGTGGGCGGTCGCGTTCGCGCCTGCGAGGTTCAGGAAGGCACCAAGGGAATAGCGGCCGGCGCCGGGAGAGAGACCTCCGAAGTCCGCCACGCCTTGGCTGAGGT
>JBHELM010000255.1:0-4911 GCA_046352715.1 Thermoplasmatota archaeon
TGGGCATGGGAGGCACCGCCGGGCGATGGGCGGGGGCCGGATGAAGCTTGGAGTCGCCGCACATGTCTGGAGCCGCCTCCGCCTGCCCACTCCGCGCAACCGGCGTTCCTGCTGGGCGCCCCCGACCAAACCACGGATTCCACGGATTGTACGGAGGAGTTTTCCTTCGGTGGTTTGCAGCGAACCGCGGATTTCGTGGATGACGCGGATGCAAGCTGGGCTGTTGGCTCAAGGATAGCCCCAATCCGCGCCATCCGCGAAATCCGCGGTTCGCCGGCGGCCACTCAGGCGACGACCCACTCGAAGACCTGGTACGGCGTCTCCGTCATGCCGTGGCCGCGGTAGGCGCGCAGGGCCGGAGCGTTGTGCGACTCGACGTAGAGCCGCACGGCCCGCACGTCCTTGGCGGCGCGGGCGGCCTGCTGGACGGCGCGGTAGAGGGCGGTGTAGACGTGCCGACCGCGCCACTCGGGGGCGACGTAGACCGACTGGACCCACCAGTACCAGGCGGCGTGCCAGTCGGACCACTCGAAGGTGACGTAGGTCGAGGCGACGACCTTGCCGTCGGCCTCGGCGACGAAGACGCGGCCCTTGCCCGGGTCCTCCAGCAGCGCCGCGACGCCGCGGCGGGCGGTGGCCTCGTCGAGCCGGACGCCCTCCGACTCCAGGGCGTTGCCGAGGGTGGAGCGCACCAGCGCGTCGAGGTCGCTGGGCCGCGCGCCCCGCACCGTGCAGGCGGCGGCCTGGCTCACGGCCCCTCCGGCCACAGCAGGGCCTGCGCGACGACGACGCGGGAGCCGTCGAAGGTCGCCGCGGGGGAGCCGTGCAGGCGCCACCCCTGCGCCAGCGCCTCGCTGACGCGGCGGCAGAACGCGGCGTCGTCGGGCCCGGTCAGGAGTCGGTAGGTGGGAAGCCCGTTGGGGGGTGCGCCCATGGCGGCGCGATGGAGGCTGCGCTCATGGGCGTTGGCCTTCCGAAAAGGGAGGGGGAAAGGAAGAAGGAAGCCGGCCCCACGCCGAGGCGCGGGGCGGATGTTCGCCAGACCGCCGGGTTAGCGGGGGTTCGCGCTGCGGAAGCAGTCGCGGCAGAAGACGTCTCGGCCCGGGGTGGGCTTGAACGGGACCTGCGTCTGGGTGCCACAGCGGGTGCAGGTGGCGTCGAACAGGGGGCGGTCGCCACCGCGGTCGCCGCCGCCGCCACCGCCGCCGCCACCGCCGCCGAAGCTGCGGGGGCCGCGCGGACCGGCGCCGGCGCCAGCCGGGCGGTCCTTCTGGAAGCACTCACGGCACTTGACCGGGCGGTTCCCGGTCGGCTTGAACGGGACGGTGGTCTGCTTGCCGCATTCGGCGCAGACGACATCAAACTCTTCGCGCGGGGCGCGACTCTCGTACATTACGTTGTCTCCTATGGGGAGGGGCCTTGCGGCTCCTCTTGGATTTGCTGACGTGCAGGTCCTATAAGAAGGCGCGCACCTGGGAATTGAGCTTCCCTCCCCCTTCCGTCACTCCTCTGGCGCGGGCGGCCGGGAAGGCGGGGGCATCCAGCCGGGCCGGTGCTTGCCCTCCGGGTAGAAGAGCGGCACCAGCACCGTCGTGACGACGAAGATGACCAGGATGGCGAGGGCGGCGGCGAGGGCGCCCTGGCTGGAGAGCACCAGCTTCATCGGCACGAAGAGCAGGAAGGCGAGCACGGTGGCGGCCACGACGAAGAGGTTGGCCTTGCCGGTGGAGCCGTAGACGCGCGCCATGTCCCCCTGCTGGCGGTAGTTCCAGACGTACTGGATGGCGTAGTCGCTGCCCACCGAGATGAGGAACACCGTGGGCAGCATCAGGGTCAGGCTGGCCTTGATGTCGAACAGCGGCAGCAGGCCGGCCCACCACACCGACGCCAGGAGCATGGGGACCATGATGGCGGCCACGTCGCGGGCGCGCAGCAGCCAGAGCGTGCCCAGGGTGGCCAAGGCCGTCACCACGGCGAGGGGCAGCAGGCTCGTGTCTTGGCTGTAGACGCCGGTGAACCAGGCGAAGGAGGCGAGGCTGCTGGGGACGAGCGAGAGCAGGTCGCGGGGGCGGCCGACCACCAGGATGGCGAGCAGCAGCGTGATGGCGGAGGCCATGTAGCCGACGTACTCCAGCCAGGGCTGGCCGTAGGTGACGTAGAGGTAGAAGGTGTCCTGGGTGCCGACGAGGTTCACCTCCCCGACGGTGTCCGGGCGGTGGCCGCCGGGGGAGTTCCTGTCCGCGGTGGCGATGTCGTTGTTGAGCGAGTTCCAGTCCTGCTCCAGGCCCTCCTTGGTCTCGGTCTTGATGTGGTAGAAGACGTGCGTGACGACGACATTGCTGCCCTTGCCGGTGAACAGCGCCATGAGGCTGCTCCACACCGGGGAGTCGAAGTTGGCGTCGATGTCGCGGGCCACCTGCGCCGCGTCGCTGGGAATGGGCGACAGGCCGGCGCCCAGGTAGGCGGCCTTGGGGTTGAACAGGCCGTCGCGCAGGGCGTAGTAGGTGTCGAGCGCGATGATGAGGGAGTTGACGTTGCTGGCCTTCGGGATGGTGTCGGTGTCCGCCTTGAACGCGTTGTCGAGCGTCCGCAGGTACTGGATGGTCGCCGGGTCGCCCACCGCCTGGCGGTCCTTGGCCTCGATGACCACCAGCTCGGTGCCGGAGCCGCCCAGCACCTGGTTGTAGTACTGGTACGACTCCTCCAGGAAGTCCCCTTCCTTGAAGCCGCCAGAGAGCCCGAAGTACTCCTCGATCTTGGTGGCCTCGAACGCGGCGCCCACGGTGATGAGGACGGTGGCGACCGCGACGGCGACGCGGTGGCGGCGCAGGCCGACGGCGAGGCGGCTCATCGTCGCGCTGGGCTTGAACGGGCGGGGCTTGCGTAGGGGGCGGCGCAGCGCCTGGGCCGCCGGGATGAAGGTGATGGAGAGCAGGAACAGCGCGCCGAAGCTGAAGCAGGTCAGGATGGCCAGGTCGCGCATGATGAAGAAGTTCGCCAGCGCCATCGTCGCGACGCCGGCCACGCTGGTGATGCTGGCGATGAGCAGCGCCGCGCCGGCGCCGTGCCCGACCTTGGCGAAGGAGTCCTCGCGGGTGCGCCCCTCGGCCTGGTACTCGAGGTACTGGTTCGTGATGTAGATGGCGTACTCCTTCCCCACCCCGAGCGTGATGGGGACGATGAGGAGGCCGAAGAAGGTCAGCGGGATGCCCAGGTAGCCCATGAGGCCGTACGTCCACACCAGCCCGAGGGTGAACGAGAGCGCGGCGATGACGGTCGACATCAGGTCGTTGAAGGCGAACACCAGCACCAGGAGGGTGACCACGAAGACGATGGGGCCGAAGGTGAGGAAGTCCTGGTTGGCCAGCTCCGTCATGTGGGCGTTGATGGCCTCGCCCAGGACGTAGACGTGGCGGCAGTTGACGAGCGAGCGGTCGCCGACCCGCTGCGGCAGGCTCTCGCAGGCGCCGGAGTCGCGGAACTCGTGCACGGCGGCGAGGAACTTCTCGCTGGCCGGCAGGATGGCCTCGGGGCCCTGCTTCGTCAGGTTGAAGTCGTACATGAAGACCACGAGCGTGCCGTGGAACCTCGCGTCCACGACGCCCTTGATGGCGTTGAAGTTCGCCTGCTCGATGACCTTGTAGTTGCGCTCGATGTCGGCGTCGGAGGCGGGCAGCCCGAACGCCCGCACGTCGGGCTTCTGCGGCGTGCACGCCTCCCCCGGCAACGGCGGCAGCCCCGGCACCGGGACCGGCAGCGGCACCGGCGGCTGCAGGTTGCACGCCGGGTTGGGGACGCCGCTCAGGGTGTAGTTGACGAGCTTGACCAGGTAGGCCAGGGAGTAGGTGTACCGGATCTCCGGCACCCGCGCCCGGATGTAGTTCTCCAGGGAGTCCGCCGCCCTGATGGCCTGCGCCGTGGTGATGTTGCCGTCCGGGTCGCTGGTCTCCATGAACACCGACTCGATGGAGCGGTAGCCCGGCACCTCGTTGAGCGCGTGGGTGTTGGCGACGGTGGAGGGGTGGCCGTCCGGCAGCAGGTCGTAGTCGGCGCTGCGGACGTAGATCTTGGTCAGGCCGAAGCCGAAGCCCGCCGTCACCAGCATCAGCAGCAGGAGGACGAGGCCACGGTGCTTCACGGAGGCGAGGCACACGTGGGCGATGCCGCGGCCCAGGAACGCCTCGGCCTTCGCGTGCTGCTGACCCATTTTGGACCGCAAACTCATGCCGGGACCGGTAGATGAAGGCTGTCGAACCTGTTCAGCCGGGCCGGACCGGCGCAGGCCGCCGCCACGTCCCGCGCCGCGGCCAGGGTGAACGGGTTCAGGGCCCAGCGCTCGGCTTATCCGCCAGCCGCCCTCTCCCCCCATGCATGGCCGCCGACCCCGACTCCCTCCTGCGCGTCCACGCCGGCGCCCTCAACGGCCACGACCTCGACTCCCTCGCTGGCCACTACCTCCCGCGCACCCGCCTCGTGCGCGACGGCCGCCTCGTCGGCGAGGGCCCGGACGCCCTGCGCGCCCTCGAGGAGGAGTACAAGGGGGACGTCGTCGGCCGCGTCATGGAGGTCGAGGGCCAGCCCGCCATCGTCGCCTGGTCCGGCGAGGGGCGCGGCCACGCCACCAACGTCGTGCGCCTGCGCTCGCAGGGCGGCCGCATCGTCGAGGTCCGCATCGACCACGACCTGGCGCTGATGCAGCGGCTGATTGACGCCGCGCCGCGGGTGTAACCGCATCGGCTTCGGCAGTCTCCTGTTCGCCGAAAGCTTGGCACGACAACCGTTCCATGAAATCCGTGCAATCCATGGTTTAGGGGGAGAATCAGAACTTCGGCTTGCGCTTCTCCAGGAACGCCGCGACGCCCTCCTTGAACTCCTTCGTCCCCGCCGCGGCCGCGATGAGCCCGCGCTCCA
>JBHELM010000256.1:0-5409 GCA_046352715.1 Thermoplasmatota archaeon
ACATCCGCAGTCCCGACAGCATCGAGGACGTCCCCGGCATCCTGGCGTTCCTGGCGTCGAGCCTGGCGGGCAAGGGCATCAACTTCAACGAGGTCGTCTCCTGCTACAAAGACAACATCTTCCTCATCGACGAGGCGGACCTGTTCCCGGCGTTCGAGGTCCTGAACGGGTTGATTCGCACGGGTTGACGCTCGGCAGCGTCGCGGCAAGCGGCTTGCGCTCCACCATGGATTGGCGGCACGGCGGAACCACGAATTGCGCGAAATGCCGGTTCGTGCAAGTCGTGGTCCGACTGCCGAGGCCAGGGCAGCGCGGACGTCAGGCCACGCGCAGGACGCCCCATGCGCCCGCCTCCGTGAAGGCCGCCCGGCCAGCGGACCACAGGTAGTCTCCCGGGTGGCCGTTGCCGGCCGAGGGCAGCCACACGTTGGCCACGCTGCCCGTCCCCAACTGCACGGCGCTGGCCCGCACGGAGGCGCAGGTGGGCAGCAGGGAGCGGCAGCCGGGCATGGCGGGGTCGCGGGCCCAGGCGTGGCCGTGCAGCGTGAAGGCGAGGCCTTGGTCGCCGCCGCCCACCGCGACGCGCAGGACGAGGGGCTTGCCGGCCGTGGCCGCGACCAGAGGCGTGAAGGGGTCGGGGCCAAACAGGGCGAAGGGGTTGGCGGGGTTGCGCGCGTCCGCGTGGGCGAGCTCCTGGCCGCAGTCGGGGGTGAGGGGCTGGTCGTCGAACGTGCAAGTCGTGACGCCCAGGAAACGGCCGTCGCCGGCGGACCCGACGCGGCCGGAAAGCGGCTCGGTCCGCTCGTTGGCGGTGACGGGGCCCGCCACGTCGGGGAGGTAGAACATGACGCTCGACTCGAAGTGGTTGTCGGCGGAGGCGAACTGGAGCGCCTGCTCCCGCACCGTGGTTCCGTCGGCGAGCGTGAGGGTCGCGGCGGCGCCGGTGCCGGTGGAGAACGTGGTGTTGGCGGGCTCGACGACCACGAGGCCGTAGAGGCCCTCCCCGCTGGGGCGGATGGCCGCGTTGAGCTTGCCGAAGCTGGTGACGTAGGCCGCGCCCAGGTCGCGGTCCGCGACGTAGCGGTAGGTGCGCGCCCCGCCCGGCGGGACGATGGTGGCCGCCGTGCGGCCCACGGGCATGCCGAGGTCGGCGGGTGTCGCGGGCTGCAGCAGGCCTGCCGCGAACGTGACCGGCGCCGCGAGGTGGTTCGTGAGGTTGACCTCCAGGGTCTCGCCCGCGTTGACGCGCAGCACCAGCGGCTCGGGGTTGACGTTGCCCGCGAGGATGGCGGCCTCCTGGCTGGCGGGAACGAAGAGGTGCCGCGTGGCGGCCTGCCCCTGGTTGCCCTGCGTCACGGTGGCCTCGAGGGCGACCACGTCGTAGTGGCGGATGGGCCCGAGGCGGGGCGGGGAGGTGGCAGGCGCCGGGTTGGAGGGCAGCGTGGGCAGGCCGGTGAGGTTGCCATTGACGCGCAGGAGGCCCCACGCGCCGCGGACCAGGTGCTCGGGCTCGGCCACGAAGTAGAGGTAGTCGCCTGGCTCGCGCTGGCAGCCCCCGGCGCCGCAGTCGAGCCACAGGTTGTGCTGGCTGCTGATGCCGAAGCCCACGCGGTCGAGGGTCGCGGACCCTTCCAGGCCGGCCTCCCGCCGGAAGCGATGGCCGCCCACCGCGAAGGTGGCCACCCCGCGGGTCTGGCTCTGGCCGGTGTAGACCAGGCGCACCACCGTGGAGTCGCCGGGGTAGGCCTGGAGGGTGTCGGTGGCGGGGTCGCCCTGGGGCAGCCCCGACGGAAGCAGGGCGCTGCTGTTGAAGGGCTGCGCCACGTCGCGCTGGGTGAAGGGCGCGCTGCGCAGGTTGAAGCTGGCAGGCTCCTGGGTGGCGCCGGGCGCGGCGGGGAACTGGACGTCGGGGCTGCACGGCAACCCCGCGAACAGGGGCGTGCAGGCGCGGTCCTGGAACTGCAGCACCAGCTCGCGGAAGCTGCCGCGCGGCGTGGCGGCCACCGTTGCGTCGCCGTTGACGATGTCGGCGACGTGGCCCTCCCGCAGGGAGGCGCAGTGGTCGCGCTCGGCGGCGGGCCGCTTGGGGTCGCACCACTGGCTGCCCCGGGGCTCCACCACGAGCGTGCCGAACAGGCCGTGGCGCCAGCTGTTGAGGCCGTCCACGTGGTCGTGCCAGTACACGGTGCCCAGCTCGGCGTCGGCGTACCAGCGGTAGCGCACGAACTCCGGCCCCACGCGGGCCCCCGCGGGGTGCGGCGCCGCCAGCGGCCGGTCCAGGTCGACGGTGCCGTCGCCGACGCGAACGACGCGCGCCGTCTCCAGGCTGGCCTCGGTGAGCCCGACGCCGATGGTGGCGCCCACGCGCAGCGCGCCCGCGCCCGCCGCGATGCGCAGGGTCGTGTCGCCCGCGGCGGCCGGGGTGGCAAGCGCGGTGCCCGTGGTCGTGGCGGGAAGCACGGCCTGCTCGTAGTTGTAGCCCGCCACGACGCCGTCAGAACCCTGCATGTCGAACTGCACGAGGTGGATGTGGATGTCCACCTTCTGCTGCGGCGACGCGGCCGTCACCTGGCTGGAGAGCAGCACGTCGACGCAGTCGCCCTGGTTGGCGCGCAGGACCAGGCTGGTGGCGGGCTTGCTGCCGTCGAGGATGACGGCCTTGTCCTGCGCCAGCACGAAGATCTGCCCCTTGGGGTCGGCCTGCTGCGCGTTGTAGTGCAGGGTCGTTCCCGTGGCGACGACCTCGTAGGCGACGGGTCGGGCGTCGGCGGGGCAGAGCCCGTCGGGGTGGCCGGGGGCGACCGCCGGCCCGAGGAAGGGCGCGGGACCGTGGCCGGGCGCGAACGGCGGCCGCTTGCCGAGGTGCGGCGTGAGCAGGGGATAGGCGGGCCGGCCGTCGCGCGGGTTGAACAGCACGGGCGGCCGGGTCGCCGCGGGGTCGCCGGCGTGGTTGGGCCAGGTGTGGGTGTCGTTGGGCTCGCCCAGCACGAGCGGGCCGTGGCGGGTCTCTTGGCTGGTCCAGTCCCACACGGAGGCGTCGTTGTCGCCGGGGACCCCCTGGGGCGGCAGGTGGTCCTGCACCCAGGGGAGGAGGGTGGCGGCGGTGAGGCGCGTCCCGTCGGGCATCCGCCGGCCCACGAGGCCCGTGCTGGGGACCGCGGCGGGCGTGCCGCCGTGGCGGTCGGGCAGCTCGGCGAGGCCGGGCTGCAGCGTGTTGTGGACGCGCCAGAGGGCCCACATCCCGGACATGTAGTGCTCGACGATGTGGCAGTGCAGGAGGAAGTCGCCGACCGACTGCTGGGCGCCGCCGGCGCCGCCCTCGATGTCGGCCTGGAAGCTCTCGCCCACGCCGACGGTCTGGACGTCGATGCGGTCGCTGGCGGAGAGGGGCGGCATGGCGTGCTTCATGAGGCCGTCGTCCATCTGGGTGTCGTCGGCGCCCGGGGAGGCGCGCCACCGCGTGCCGCCGCCGTGCAGGTGGTGGACGTGCGCCTGGCCGGGGCCGACGTTGAGGATGAGGAAGCGCGTCGGGTCGCCGACGTAGGCGCGCGGCAGGAAGGTGCCCGGGTCGCCGTTGGCGTAGCTGGAGTAGGCCAGCGACTTGTCGAAGCCGTGCGGCAGCGCGCCGCCCTCGAAGGCGGACTGGGTGAAGTCGAAGCGGTCCATGAAGGGCTCGCTGCGCAGGTTGATGGCCTTGGTGCCGGGGCCGTACTCGGAGCCGAGGGTCCCGATGACGGGCAGCGGCCGCAGCAGGTGGTCGAGCAGCTCCACCTCGTCGTGGTAGTAGACCACGAACTCCCTCCAGGCGGCCCCGTGGTGGGGCTTGAGGATGGCCTGCGCGTCGCCTGCGCCGCTGCCGTCGGGGCCGGTCCAGTGCGCCATGCGCGGCTCGACGACGACGGCCCCGAACAGGCCGTGCCGCGCCGCAAAGCGCTCGTCCGCGTGGCTGTGCATCTTGTGCGCCCCCGCGGAGCCCGCGGGGGCGTAGGCCAGCACCGTCCCGCTGCGCCCCGGCAGCACGAGGCGCGGCGCGTCGGACGCGAGCGCCATGCCTTCGCCGGGCGCCACAACGAGCCCGTGCACGTCGATCCCCACCGGCTCCGGCGTCAGGTCCCGCACCTGCAACCGCAAGCATTCGCCCTCGTGCATCCGCAGGGTGAGGGGTTGCTCCAGCGCCACCACGTCGAGGCGGCCGACGACCGGTTCCCCCAGGTTGTCGAGGGCGGCGTCGCGCAGCGGGCGCAGCGCCGTCACGTCCGCCGCCAACGGGCCGCCGTCGGTGGCGTGGCCGGCGTCCGCGGCGGTGGCGTTCCCGAGGGCGGCGATGCGGGCGAGGGCAAGGGTCGGGTCGCCGTCCGCGGCCAGCACCGCCGCCTCGCGCAGGGCGCCCGCCCAGGTCGCAAGGCCCGCCTGGGCGAAGTCGGCGGCCAGGTCCTGCAAGAGCGGAACGAGGTCCGCGTCGCGGACGAGGAGGCGGCCCTGCGGGTCCCAGTCGCCCCAATGGTTGTAGACGATGGGGATCGCCACGGCGGCGATGGACTCCGTGACCACGGGCGCGGCAGGCGGGCAGGTGGCTGTGGGCTCCACCGCTTGCGTTGCGATGGCGAGGACGGTTGCCGGGGCTGCCGCCGGGTCGGGGGGTGCCACGGCCACGGCGGCCGGCAGAGCCAGGCAGAAGCTGGCCAGGAGGGCGCGGAGCAGCGGGGACATCGGGGCCTCAAGGGATGACAGGGAAGGAGGGGAGGAGGGTCCAGCGAGGGGCCTAGAAGCAGCCGACCTGCAGGGCGACGGCCGTCGCGGGGAGGATGGCGCTGCTCGCCACCGGGTAGGCGATGAGCTGGGCGGTGTTCAGGGGGGCCCCGGTGACCGGGTTGGGCGCGCCCCAGCCCGGCGGGGGGTACACGGGGACCGTGACCATGCTGCCCGGCAGCATGGGGCCGGGGAGGATGTTGGTGGCGATGCCGTTGTTGTAGGGCAGGTCCACGAAGTCCACGTTGCCGTCGGGGCCGCCCGTGGCGCTGCCCGTGATGTCCCAGCCGGCCGCGATGCCGGTGACGGCCACGCCCGGGAGGGCCGGGACGACGACGGTGCACTGGCGGAAGGGCGGCGGGGGGAAGCCGGTGTAGACCAGGTCGCACCACGCGCCGCCGCCGGGCGCCTGCACCATCGTGCCGGTGCAGGGCAGGGCCGTGCTCTTGAAGTCGAGGCCGCCGCACTTGATGCCGGGGACCGTGTTGGGCCAGGGGCCGAAGACCGGGCCGGTGGTGGGCGAGGGCGTCGCCGGCGCGCCGGTCACGATGTACTGGCACGAGTCGGCGACGCCGGTGGCGGGGGCGGGGACGAGGGCGAGGATGAACAAGAGGGAAAGGGCCGTTGGGAGGGCAAAGGTCGTTGGGGTTCTTGCGATGG
>JBHELM010000257.1:0-5829 GCA_046352715.1 Thermoplasmatota archaeon
ATCCCAAGGCGTACCTGGGCCGCGAGGCCCGCATCGCGACGGGGCAAGGCCTCCTGTTCCGGCAGGCGCAAGGCCAGCTTGCCGGAAGCGCGCAGCACGACGTGCAGGCGCAAGACCTCCGCATCGAGGGCACGCTGGCGCTGGACGCGGTCGCCGGCGACGCGCACGGCGACCCGCTGTTCGCCCACCTCACGGGCGCCGCGCGGCGTGTCGAGGCCGACGGCGCAAGCCTCTCCCTCGTTGCGGAGCCCGTCCTCCGGCTCACCTCCTGGCAGGTCGCCGCAGGACTTGCCCTCGTGGTGGTTGCCGCCACGGCCCTGGAGCGCACCGCGGCGCTGCTGGCCTACCAGCGCTACTCGCTGGAGACCGAGAGGGCCACGCAACTGCGGGTCCGGCTGGCGCTGGGGTTCGCCTTCATGGCCGAGCGCAGCGCGGACTGGGGCCGCTTCCGCGTCGCGCGCTACTGGGCTTGGCGCAGCATCCGCTCCGCCCCCGACCAGGCCGACGGCTACGTCATCCATTCCGACATCTCGCGCCGCCGCAACGACTACGCGGCCGTCTTCGAGGACCACAAGCGCCTCCACGCCATCCTGCCCGCGGGCTCGCTACAGGCCATCAACGCGTGCGACGCCGCCGCCGCCCTGTGCCGCCTGAACCGGGCCACGGAGGCCGTGCAGTGGCTCCAGACCGCCGAGGCCCAGGACCATGCCACCGTGCTCTACGAGGTCACCCGCCCTGACTATGCCCTCCTCGGCCAAGACCCCTACATTCGCGCCCTGCGCCTGCGCGCCCACCATGACGGCGGCGCCCACTACATCGGCTGAGGCGTCTCGCCGCCACAGGTGCGGCAGGCGGAGAGCCGGACGGATGGATGCCCGCTCCCGTCCAGCTTAAACCCCTCCTTCGAGTGCCGACGGCCGTGGCGCGCGCCATCTGGTTCGAGGGGGGGAGCGACGTCGCCGCCGTGGCCGACCGCCTGGAGGCCGCCGCCAAGGCCGCGACGGGGCCGCTCAGGTTCGAGCCCGTGCAGGTCCCCGGCGGCACCGACCTGGGCGTCCTGCACCAAGCCGCGCTCACCGTGGCGCGCCGCAAGCTCTCGCTCTCCAACACCGAGACGGACCGCATCCTCGCCCAGGAGGTGCGCGCCATCGACGACCTCGTGCGCACCGCCAACCTGCTGGTGGAGCGGCTGCGCGAGTGGTACGCCCTGCACGCCCCCGAGGCGACCCGCCTCGTCACCGACGCGCAGGAGCTGGCCAAGCTCGTCACGGAGCACGGCGACCGCGACGCGGTGATGAAGGCGCTCGACCAGGCCAGCCTGGCCCAGACCAGCCTCGGCACCGACCTCGCCCCCGCGGACATGGCCGTTCTGCAGGGGTTCGCGGGGGCGCTCTCCGCCGTCCATGCCTCCTGGAAGGCGCTGGAGGCCCGCGTGGCCGTCCTGATGGAGGAGGTGGCGCCCAACGTCGCGATGGTCGTCGGCCCCGTCCTCGGCGCCCGCCTCATCGCCCTCAGCGGCGGCCTCTCGCGCCTTGCCACCTGGCCCAGCGGCACCGTGCAGCTGCTGGGCGCCGAGACCGCGCTGTTCCGCCACCTCAAGGAGGGCACGCGCAGCCCGAAGCACGGCATCCTGTTCCAGCACCCCACCGTGCACCAGGCGCCGCCGTGGCAGCGCGGCCCCACCGCCCGCGCCCTCGCCCTCGCCGCCGCGACGGGGGCCAAGGCCGACGCGTTCACCAAGAACGACCTCCGCCCCTTCCTCGCGGCGCAGCTCAAGGCGGACATGGAGCGCATCGCGCAGCGCAAGCCCAAGCCGCGCGCGCCCTACAATCCCCGCTTCGACAAGGAGCGGGGTGCCCGCGGTGGCCCGCGCTCCAGTGGACCCTCCTACGGCCGCGACCGCGACGCTCCTCGGGGTCCCCCGCGCAGCTTCCCGCCACGCCCCGACGCGCCCCGGGGCCCGCCCCGCGACGACCGTGGGCCCCCGCGCAGCTTCCCCCCGCGCTCGGACGCTCCCCGTGGCCCTCCGCGTGACGACCGTGGCCCTCCCCGCGACGGCCCGCGCCCGCCGTTCCGCCGCGACGGCCCCGGCGGCCCTCCCTCCGGCGCCGGCAAGCCGTGGAAGCGCAAGCCGCAGGGCGCGTTCCGCTCCGACAACAAACCGGCCCGTCCCCCCGGCGCCGGCGACCGCAAGGGAGGCGCCTGATGCGTCCCCTCAACCTCACCGGCTGCTTCGAGGACAAGGGGTTCCTCTGGACCGAGAACAAGGTGCCCGGTCACGCGGTCTACGGCGAGCGGCTGCGGAAGGCGGGCGCGAAGGAGTACCGCAACTGGAACCCGTTCCGCAGCAAGGTCGCGGCGCTGTCGCGCAAAGACCCCGCGACGCCCTGGTTCGCCGCGGGCGACGACGTCCTCTACCTCGGCGCCGCGTCGGGCACGACGGTCAGCCACCTCAGCGACGTCACCAGCGGCACCATCTACGCCGTCGAGTTCAGCCCCCGCGCCGTGCGCGACCTGCTGTGGAACGTCGAGCCGCGCAAGAACGTCGTCCCCATCCTGGAGGACGCGGGGGCGCCGGAGCGCTACGCCGCCTACGTCGCCAAGCCCGTCGGCGTGCTGGTGCAGGACGTGGCGCAGCGCCACCAGGTGGACATCTTCCTGCGCAACCTGCCGTTCGTCCGCAAGGGCGGCCTCGGGATGCTGTTCGTGAAGGCGCGCAGCATCAACGTCAGCCAGCCGCCCGCGGAGATCTACGCCGAGGTCGCGCGCCGCCTCCAGGCCGCCGGCCTCCACATCGAGCGGCAGGTGGACCTCGACCCGTTCGAGGCAGACCACCGCGCCTTCGTCGTCCGGGTGCCGGGGGCGTAGCGTGGAGCCGAAGGGCAGGCGCATCCACGGCCCACCGGCACCTGCGGGCGCCGCCGCCGATGCAACCGCCCCGACCAGCCTGCGCGGCAAGAGGATCCTCGTCACGGGCGGGGCCGGCTTCATCGGCAGCCACCTCGTCGACCGCCTCGTCGCCGAGGGCGCCAAGGTCACGGTCCTGGACAACCTGTCGGGCGGCAAGGAGGCGTTCCTCCAACTGAGCCGCGACCGCATCACGTTCGTGGAGGGCGACTGCGGCGACCCGGCCACGCTCGACCGCCTGCTGCGGGGCGTGGACTCGGTGTGGCACCTCGCGGCGAACCCCGACGTCCGCACCGGCGAGAGCGACCCCGGCGCGCACTACGAGCAGAACGTCCACGTCACCTCCCTCGTCCTAGAGGCGATGCGGCGCGCCGGCGTCCGGCACCTCGTCTTCACCAGCACCAGCACCGTCTACGGCAAGGCGA
This sequence comes from Thermoplasmatota archaeon, assembly GCA_046352715.1. GTDB lineage: Archaea > Thermoplasmatota > E2 > JACPAO01 > JAHFTW01 > JAHFTW01. The sequence goes on from JBHELM010000257.1 coordinate 3,333, forward strand.
CGACCCTCCCGACGCCGGAGTCGTACGGCCCGCTGCTGCCCATCTCCGTCTACGGGGCGTGCAAGCTCGCCTGCGAGGCGCTCATCGCGAGCTACTGCGGCACCTTCGGGATGCAGGCGTTCCTGTTCCGCTTCGCCAACGTCGTCGGCCCGCGCTCCACGCACGGCGTCATCTTCGACTTCGTCCGCAAGCTCAAGGCCGACCCCAGGAAGCTGGAGATTTTGGGCGACGGCAGCCAGACCAAGAGCTACGTCTCCGTCGCCGACACCGTGGACGGCATGCTGCACGCCGTGCGCCACACGCCGCCCGAGCCCGCCGGCGGCTGCCACCCCTACAACATCGGCTCGCTGGACGCCATCCCGGTGACGCGGCTGGCCGAGGTGGTCGAGGAGGCGCTCGGCGTGCAGCCCAGGCACGTCTTCACCGGCGGCACCCCCGACGGCGCCGGCTGGAAGGGGGACGTCAAGGTGATGGGCCTCGACGTGACGCGGCTGTCGCGGCTCGGCCCCGGCTGGACGCCCAGGCACGGCTCCGAGGAGGCCGTCCGCATCACCGCGCAGAGCCTCGCCGAAGCTTTGCGGACCTGACGGACGCCTTTATCCCCGCCCAGGGCGCACACCGCACCCGTGCAGCGGACGACAACCTTGATGTATCGTCCAGGAGTGGTGCGGGCAATGGCAGGCGGTCGCTGGCTGGGCATCCTCGCGGTTGCCCTGCTGGCCTTCGGCGCCGTCGACGTCCTCGGCGGGGGCGGCGCGGTGGACATCAAGAAGTCGACCTGCTGGAGCTGCCACAGCGCCTGGACCCCCCCGCTGCGGACCTCGGCCAACCTCATCCCCGGCGACCCCGTCGCAGCGCAGGTCGGCAAGCCCCTCGCCTACAACGTGCAGGTCCAGAACGCGTGGCGGCACGAAATCCGCGGCTACGTCCTGACGGTGGACCTCACGGGCGCCCCGTCGCTCAACTTCGCCTCCGGCGCAGCCCCCATCAAGGACGTCCTCCCGCTCACCATCCCCGGCGCCATCGACCCCAACAACCCCGGCGCCCCCGCGGCCGACCGCAAGGTGCAGGTGCCGGTCAACCTCACCGTCCCCGCCAGCAGCAGCCGCGTCACCCTCACGCCGCAGGACGGCTCCCCCACCACCGGGCCCACCCTCGTCGGCTTCGTCACCGGCCCCGACGGCGCCACCACCGAGTACCCGGCGGCCGGCCCCGGCAAGGCCATCGACATCCCCGACCCCTTCACCGGCCGCAGCGGCGCGTTCCTGGTCGGCGCCAAGGTGCTGCCGCCCTCCCCCACGCCCTCCGGCGCCCCCGCGCTGCCCGCCCTCGGGCCCATCCCGCTCGTCGCCAAGGTGGACGCCGCCTTCGAGCTGGAGGGGCTGCGCACGGTCCCCATCAGCGTCCAGTCCTTCCTCGACAAGGGCAAGATCCAGCTCCTCGGCGGCATCAACTTCACCGTCGCCAAGGAGGCCGGCGAGGGGGAGCGCGTCCGCTTCACCGTCAACTCCACCGTCCACTACAAGCACGCCAACCCCAGCACCCAGGGCGGCGACTGGGCCAACTGGACGCAGGAGCCGGTGGACGTCCCGGTCGCGCAGCAGGGCGACAAGGTCGGCCTGGAGCCGCTCGACACCGGCCCCATCGTGCGCGTCCCGCCCCTCAACGGCCCCACCCTCACGACGGTGGCGGAGGCGGTGGGCTACGCGTCGGCGTTCCTCCTCGTCTCCAGCATCGCCTCCGGCGGGATGTTCGGCAAGGCCAGCCGCCGCGCCATGAACAGCCTCTTCGGCTCCGCCAAGCGCCGCGTCGCCTTCCACAACGTCCTCAGCTACGGCATCATCGTGGTGGCCGCCGTCCACATGGTGATGTTCCTGCTCGACGGGGACTACAAGTGGACCCGCGGCATCCTGTGGGGCGGCGGCTCCATCCTCGCCATGTTCGGCCTCGGCGTCACCGGCGCCCTCCAGGTCCCGATGATCCGGCGCTGGAACTACGGCACCTGGCGCTGGACCCACTACGGCATGACGGTGGCGGTCATCGTCCTCACCCTCGTCCACATGCTGCTGGAGGGGGCGCACTTCGGCGAGCTGCAGGGCGCGGTCGGCTACAGCGACCCGTTCAACCCCGTGCCGACGGCCCCTGCCGCGTAGGGCCTCCGTTTTACGGCCGACGAACCGCAGGTTTCACAGATTCAACGGTTCCCCCTTCCCATCCGCAGAGTTTGCCCTCTCCCCTTTGCAGCAGAATAGCGGGTTCATGGCGCGGCCACAGTCGGGGCATCGGGGATGGACTCGGTTCGGCATGGGACCACCAATCTAGATGTTAAGTCACGGGACGCACCGCAGGCTGGCGAAGCCGGAGCGCATCTTGGACAGAGCGAGCGCCTGCCGCGCCTCGAACACATGCCTTTCCTCCCATGGGGCGGGGTCGTTGATGCGCTGCTGCAAGTCCTGCGTGCCCCGCCCGCACCGCCGCCTGCGTCCCCCGCACGTTC
>JBHELM010000258.1:0-6740 GCA_046352715.1 Thermoplasmatota archaeon
ACGCCGCCCACCCCGCCAGCATCAGGAGCGCCGCGCCGGTGCGCACCGGGCGCAGGGCCAATGCGGCGCACGCCGCGGGGGCGGCGGCCAGCATCCAGCCCGCCACCGGGCTGCCCAGCAGCAGCGTGGCGGCCCCTGCCAGAGCGAAGGAGAGGGCCGCCGCGGCAAGCGGGACGGCGACCGCCAGCTTCGTGGGCGCGGCGACCCGGATGGGGGGGCCGGCAAAGAGGCGCTGCCCGTCGCGCTGCAGGCGCCAGGCGGGCAGCAGCGGCACCAGCGCGATGAGGAGAGCCTGGAGGTGGCGGCGCAGGTCGCTGCCGAAGGTCTGGCCGGTCTGCAGCAGCGGCTCCGGCAGCGGCCGGAACAGGGAGGCGGCGAGGCAGAGGGCCAGCAGGGCGCCCGCGAGGCCCGCCTCCACCCGACCCGCGCCCAGCCACGCCTCCTCGCACAGCGGCGCCGCGCGCGGCTCGCGCAGGTAGCGCACCACCTGCCACGCCTTCAGCAGGCCCGTGGCGAGCAGGCCCAGCAGGAGGAGCGCCACCAGGGGCAGGACGATGCGGTACGGGTCGCCGTCGCGGCCCGGCGGCGTCTCGGCGACGAGGCGGAGGGCGCCCCACGCGGCGAGGCCGAGGAACGGCGCCGCCAGCAGGACGAGGCCGAGCTGCCGGTGCAGGAGGCGCACGGGGTCGGGGGCGGGCGGGTCCTCCCACGGCGCGGCCCCGGGCGGCGACCACAGGCGCTGCAACGCCCAGAGCAAGGCCAGGAGGCCGGCGAGCAGGAGGCCGAAGACCGGCAGGAGCGCGGAGGGGACGGCGGGGCTGTCGGCGGCGAGCAGGTTGTTGGCGAAGATGCCGCTGCGCTGCCCTCCCGTGGTGAAGAGGATGGCGGCGGGGAAGGTGGTCTGGACGATGTTCACGAGCAGGTAGGAGCTGGCCATGAGCGCCGCCAGCAGCCCGGCCCGCTCGCCCCAGGCCCGCAGGCGGGACAGGCGGCGTCCAACGAGCGGGACGGCGAGCGCCGCCGCGGCGAGGGCGACCCCCAGGGCGACGAGGAGGCCGGTCAGGAGGATGGGGTCCCCCGTGGCGCCCCGCTGGTTGATCTGCGCCTGCACCGTCGCGTCGGGAGGGAGGAAGCCCTCCTCCTGGAGCTGCGCGCCGAGGGCGAGGCCCAGCAGGGCGAGCGCAGCGCCGGCCCCGACCGTCAGGAGGCGGCGCGGGACGGCCATCGTGAATCCATCGCAGGACGGCGACTTAACGGTTCAGGTGTTCCGTCTCCTGCCCAAACCACGGAGTGCACCGGGCAATGTCCAACGCATGGCTCGGCCCGGTCATCCGCAGGGCGGATGGGGGGCGAAGCTTGCGGAACAACGCTTGCCCAGCTAGATCTCCTCGGACAGCACCGCACGGATCCGTTCCGCCATCGCCTGCGTCACGCCTGGTACGCGCTGCAGGTCCTCCACGCTGGCGGCCTTCAACCCCTCGAGGCCGCCGAACGCCTTCACAAGCTCGGCGCGGCGCTTCGGCCCAATCCCCGGCACGCCATCCAGCGGGCTCGCGGTGACGCCCTGCGCGGCCTTGGCGTGGGTGTGCTTGATGCCGAAGCGGTGCGCCTCGTCGCGGACCCGTTGGAGCAGTTGGAGCGCAGGGTCGTCGCGGCGCAGGCGCAGCGGCTGCATCCTGCTGGGCACGAAGACCAGCTCCTCCTCCTTGGCGAGCGAGCAGAGGGCGACGTGCTGGAGCCCCAGGCCGCGCAGGGCGTCGCGGGCGGCGGCGAGCTGCCCTGGGCCGCCGTCGATGAGCACCAGGTCGGGCAGCGGCTCGCCGCGCTCGACGACGCCGCGGTAGCGCCGCTGCACGGCCTCGGCCATGCTGGCGAAGTCGTCCACCTCGCGGCCCGCGCCCTTGGGGGCCTCGCCGTCAGCGCCCACCGCCGCGCCATGCTCGTCGCGCTGCGTCCCGACGGTCCTCATGTTGAACGTGCGGTAGCCGGCCTTGTCGGGCTCGCCGTCGGCGAAGCGGACGAGGGCGGCGCGGGTGAACTCGCCGGCCAGGTGCGTGATGTCGAAGCCCTCGATGGTCCGGGGCGGCTGGGCGAGCGCGAGCGCTTTCTGCAATGCCTCCAGGGCTCCCGACCCGCGGCGCCGGCGGCGGTGCAGCTCCTCCTCCAGCCGGAGCTTGGCGTTGGTGAGCGCGACCTCGACCCAGCGGCGCTTGTCGCCCTTCTGCGGCGTCTCGACGGTGACGGCGCCCTCGCGCAGCAGCCGCAGCTCACCCTGGAGCGGCGGCCCCATCCCCTCCGGCAGGTCGGCGGCGACGTGGCGCGGGACGAGGCGGTCCTGGTAGTAGCCGCGCAGGAAGTCGGCGAGCCCCTGCGCCTCCTCCCCCGGCGCGACCCCCGCGAGGTGGAAGACCGACTGGCCCGCGATCTGGCCGTCGCGCTGGTGCAGCAGGACGACGACGCCGAGGTCGCCGCTGCCGGCCAGCACCGCGACGTCGCGCTCCTCCAGCCGTTCCTGCACCATGTGCTGCCGGTCGAGGATGGTCTGCAGGCTGCGGAGCTGGTCGCGCAGCGCGGCGGCCTGCTCGAAGCGGTGCTCCAGGGCCGCCTTCTCCAGCCGCTCCTGCACCTCCGCCACCAGGCGGTCGCTGCGGCCGCGCAGGAGGGCCTGCACCTCCCCGACGAGCCGCTGGTACTCCTCATCGGTGCAGGCCTTGATGCAGGGCGCGATGCACTTGCCGATGTCGTAGTAGAGGCACTTCTCCCTCGGCAGGACGCGGCAGCGGCGCAGCGGGACCAGGTCGTTGAGGGACTGGAGGATGAAGAACGCCCCCGAGCCGTCGGGGAAGGGCCCGAAGTAGGTGGCGCCGTCGTCCTCGCGGCGGTGCACCTTCAGAAGGCGCGGGTAGGGCTCCGCGGTGAGCTTGAGGTACGGGTACTGCTTGTCGTCCGTCAGGCGGACGTTGAAGCGCGGCCGCAGGCGCTTGATGAGCGTCTGCTCCAGCAGCAGCGCCTCTTTCTCCGTCCGCACCGCGATGTAGTCGAGGTCCGCCGCCTCCTGCATCAGGCGGCCCGTCTTCGCCGTCGCGGGGTCGAGGTAGGAGGAGGCGCGGCTGCGCAGGTCCACCGCCTTGCCGACGTAGAGCACGACGCCGCCCGCGTCCTTCCACTGGTAGATGCCGGGCGCGCGCGGCAGGCGGGCCACCCGCTCGCGCAACGCGTCGCTGACGGCCACGCCACGCCCAGGAGGGGGCCGGTGATAGGGGTGGCGGATGTGGCCTTCGGAACGGTTATTCGCCGCGCCCGGATAGCTTGGGCATGGCGGCGCCCTTCGCGACCACGCAACTCCAGATCACCGGCCTGGTCTCCATCCTGGTCGCCACCCTGTTCATCTGGCTCGCCGCGCGCCTGGTGCTTGACCGCTCCTCGCTGCTGGCCGCGCTCGCCTCCGCCGTCATCTCCACCCTGCTGGCCGGCCTCATCGCCGCCTACGTCGGCGGCGCCGTCGGCATCATCCTCGCCATCCTCGTCTGGGCCCTGTTCACCGCCATCTTCTTCCGCACCGACTGGGCCAAGGGCGCCATCATCGGCCTCGTGGCGTGGGTGCTCTCCTACCTGGTCGGGCTGCTGCTGGCGAACCTGTAGCCGGCCGCTGGCTCGGGTGCCGCAGACGAAGGCCTCGCGCCCCAGCAGGTTTAGCTCGCGCCGCGATGGCCGCAGGCCATCGCGGCGTCAGTCCTCTTCCTCGTACCCGCACTTCTTGCAGTAGCGGATGACGAAGCGGCCCTCGACGCGGTACTCGAGGCTGATGTTGTCCTTCGGGCAGACGTGCTTCTTGACGCCGGGGCGCAGCGTCGTCGCGTTGTCGTCCGGGTCCTCGTTGAACAGCTCCTCCCCACCGTCGTCCGCGTCGTCGAATTCTTCTCCCATTGGCCGACCAAATGCCCCTTGGGGCGGGAAGGGACCGGCTCGGTTGCCTATGACCCTTGCGGTCGGCGAACCAGTGCCGCCCCCTGGCAGTCCCCACGAAGCGGCCATGGCACGGCTTCCTGGCGCTTCCCTCTCCTCCGTGCGCGCCTTGCCTTGACATGTCCAATGAAGGTGGCAGGCGCTGCTGCCGCCTGTTCCCTCCCTGGCCACGACCTTTTTCAGGGGCGGAGGACAATGCCAGCGGCACCCATGTCCCCGACCGCGCAGGGGCGCCTCCTCAGCACCACCACCGTGGTCGCCGGCGTCACGCTCGCCGCGAGCGTCGGGCTCCTGCTCTGGGCGATGCTCAAGCTGTGGTGAGGCCGCAGGCGCCGTCGAGGAGCGTCGGCGTGACGGCCGTGGGCGGCAGGCGCCGCAGCGTGGCCCGCTCGTAGGCGTAGGCGTACGACAGCAGCCGCGCCTCGCTCCACGCCGGCCCGAAGAAGCTCAGCCCCTGCGGGTCATGCTGGGTGTAGCCGGCCGGGACGATGACGGTCGGGTAGCCGGCCGCGGCGCCCATGGAGACGTAGTCCAGGCCAGGCCCGACCATGGCCGCCACGCCATTGTCGGCGAAGAGGCGGTCGGCGGCGGCGCGGTTGGCGAGCACGATGGGCGTGGCGGCGTTGGCGGCCGTCACCGCGTCCCCCGGCATGGCGTCGGACTCGATGAGGTGGTCTTGGCCGTACCGCACCTTGTCCGGGTGCTGCTGGTTGTAGAGGATGATGCCAGTGAGGTCGGAGACCGGCAGGCCGGGCCCCGCCTGGTGCGCGAGGTAGTCGTTGAGGTTCTGCTTGAACTCGTTGAAGATGACCGCCAGCTCCAGCACGCCGGGGTCCGGCTGCTGGGCCATGTCGACGGCGACCAGCTCCGCGCCGGCCGCCTCCAGGTCGGCGAGTGCTCGGGTGTAGAGAGGTCCCCGCGCGCTGGAGTCGTAGCCAAGCCGCACGCCCCGGAGCGCGTCGGAGCGCAGCCCAGCCGTGTAGTCGCCGCCGGGTGGGAGGTGGGAGTCCGTGTCCGCCGTCAGGGCGTCCTTGGGGTCGGCGCCGGCGATGGCGGAGAGGACCGCCGCTGCATCGGCGACGGAGCGCGCCATCGGCCCCGGCGTGTCGAAGTTGGCGGCGAGCGGGATGACGCCGGCGCGGCTCACCAGGCCCGTGGTCGGCTTGACCCCGACGAGGCTGTTGGCGTCGCTGGGCCCGAGGATGCTGCCCGAGGTCTCGGTGCCGATGGCCGCCGCCGCGAGGGCCATCGAGGCCGCCACGCCGGAGCCCGACGAGGAGCCGCTGGGGTCGCCGCCCGTGTAGGCGTTGACGACCTGGCCGCCGAGGGAGCTGTAGCCGTTGGGCATCCCGGTGGCCATCCAGTTGGCGAACTCGGAGAGGTGCGTCTTGCCCAGGATGACGGCGCCCGCGGCGCGCAGCCGCGCCGTGAGCGTGGCGTCCTCGGGCGGGACGTTCTTGGCCAGGGCGATGGAGCCCGCCGTCGTCGGCTCGTCGCTGGTGCCGACGTTGTCCTTCAGCAGGATGGGGATGCCGTGCAGCGGGCCGCGCACGTGGCCTGCCTTGCGCTCGGCGTCCAGCGCCGCCGCCTGCGCCCGCGCCGTGGGGCTGATCTCCTGCACGGAGTTGAGCTTGGGACCGGGGCCGGTGACGGCGTCGAAGGCCGCGACCCGGGCAGCGTAGGCGTCCACGAGCTGCACGCTCGTCACGGTGCCGTTGGCGAGGGCATCCTGCAATTCCGCGAGGGTGGCCCGCTGCAGGTCGATGCCATGCACCGACGACAGGCAATCCGCTGGTGGAGCGGCGCCGATGGGCGGGCTCGGCGCGGGGCTGGAGCCGGAGAGGCAACCGGCCAGCGCAACGGCAAGGACGACGGCAAGGAAGACGGGACGCACGCGTTCCAGCACGCGAGCGGCCCGATGAAGATTGTGCAAGCCGACCCATTGACCGGCTGTTCAAACCGCAAAACCGGCCTGGGCGGCCGCGCGAGCGCAGCGAGCCCGAGCGAGCGCCGAGCGGAGCGAGGCGCGAGCAAGGAAAGGAGCCGACGGGCCGGTGAGGCCCGCCGTTGCGAGCGGCCGCCCCTTCCTCCGAGGGGTCCGGGGCCCGGAGGGGCCCCGGCGCACGGCGTAGAATAGGTCCGCAGGACCTATTCTACGCGGGCCTTGAACCCCATTTCCCCAAGCACCTTCTGCACGCGCTTGGCGTGGTCGCCCTGCAGCTCGATGACGCCCTCCTTGAGGGTGCCGCCGCAGGCGCACTTCGACTTGAGGGTCGAGAGCAGGTTGTGGAGGGAGATGGAGGAGTCCACGATGCCGTCCACGATGGTCATCTTCTTGCCGTAGCGGCGGGAGTCCGTGGTGATGCGGATCTCCTGCTGCTCGCGTGCGATGTCCTCGCAGACGCAGATCTCCTTCGGGAGACCACACGTGTCGCAGATCACTTGGCGGACTCCTTCGGGCCGCGGACGATGCCGTGCCGGTCCTCGTTCTGGATGGTGAGGATGCGGGCGATCTCGCGGCGCAGGGTGCGGATCTTGCCGGGGTTGGGGGTCGAGCCGCCCATGGCCTGCACGCCGCGCTCCTGCATCAGCTCGCGCTGGAGCTCCGCGAGGCGGGTCTTGCGGTCGGCCGGGCTCATGCCGCGGACCTCGGTGGCCTTCAGCATTACTTGTCGCCTCCGACGGTGAACGACTTGCGCTCGCGGCGCGCGCCCGCGCCGGGGGCGGGGGCGGGGCCGGTGCTGGTGGGGACGCTGGGGCCGGCCGGCGTGGTG
>JBHELM010000259.1:0-16281 GCA_046352715.1 Thermoplasmatota archaeon
ACGCAGATCGTGTTCCGCGCCACCTCCAGCTCGGGGGCGACGGCGCTGAGCGCGGCCTACACCGAGAAGTAGGCACTCACCCCTTCCTCTCCCCTTCCCCCGTTTCTCCGTTCCCCGCTGAAGCCAGCGTCCGCCAGGCCCCGCCCACGCGGGGCGCCGCGGAAGACCGACCCCCCACGACCCCACGACCATGAACCGATTCCTTCCCGCCTGCCTGCTCGTCGCCACCGCCCTCCTGGGCGTGGGCCTCGCGTCCGCCGCCCCCCAGCCCGCGGACCTGCCGCAACGCCTCGTCGTCCACTTCACCGCCCTGCCGGCGGAGGTGCGGCCGCACGGCACCTACCAGGGCGCCGACGTCGTCGCCGTCGACGACGCGCTCGGCTTCGCGGTCGTGCAGGCCGCCCACGGCAACGCCTTCCTGGCCAGCGCCCTCGGGCGCGGCGAGGTGCGCGCCGTGGAGCCCGACGGCGTCTCGCACAGCCTCGGCTTCACCCCGAGCGACCCGCTGTTCGCGCAGCAGTACGCCCCGCAGGCCATCGGCGCCCCCGCGGCGTGGAGCACCACCCTCGGCAGCTCGGCCGTCACCATCTGCCTGCTCGACACCGGCGTGCGCTACACCCACGAGGACCTCGCCGGCCACTACGCCGGCGGCATCGACCTCGTCAACCGCGACAGCGACCCCTGGGACGACGGCGGGCACGGCACCCGCACCGCCGGCGTGGCCGCCGCCCTCGTCAACAATGGCCGCGGCATCGCCGGCGTCGCCAACGCCGCCATCAAGGAGGTCAAGGTCCTCAACTCCGCGGGCCAGGCCTACGACAGCGACATCGCCACCGGCATCCGCTGGTGCGCCGACAACGGGGCGAAGGTCGTCTCCATCTCGCTGGGCGGCCCCTCCCCGAGCAACGCGGTGCAGGGCGCCGTCGACTACGCCTGGGGCAAGGGGCTCGTCCTGGTGGCGGCCGCCGGCAACGGCGGCTGCAGCGACTGCGTCCTCTACCCCGCGGCGTTCACCAACGTCATCGCCGTCGGCTGCGTCGACCAGTCCCGCGCCGTGTGCAGCTTCACCAGCAAGGGCCCGCAGGTCGACCTGGCCGCGCCGGGCGTCAACGTCCACACCACCGGCTTCGGCGCCAACAACGAGTACGTCTACGGCGGCGGCACGTCGCTGAGCACGCCCCACGTCGCCGGCGCCGCGGCGCTGGTGTGGAGCGCGCACCCGGGCTACAGCAACGCCCAGGTGCGGCAGGCCCTCGAGGCCACCGCGCAGGACGTCGGCCCCGCCGGCCGCGACACGGCCACCGGCGCCGGCCTGGTGCGCGCCGACCTCGCCATCGCGTACGGCACGCCGGCCCCGCAGCCGACGACCACCACGCAGCCCGCCAACACCACCAACGCCACCACGCAGCCGGCTCCGACGGCGCAGCCCAGCTCCAGCGGCTTCACCGCGTCGTTCACCCCGGCGAGCGGCATCAACGAGTGGTGGGTCGACGTCAAGGTCACCGCGAGCGCGGCCGTCGCCAGCGTCGCAGCGACCGTCAACGGCGGCGCGCCGCACGCCCTGGCGAAGACCAACTGGGGCACCTGGGCGGCCAGCTTCAACGCCCCCAAGGCCTCCTCGGTGGTCTTCACCGCCAAGGACGCGGCGGGCCACGCGGCCACCTCCGCGCCCGTCGCCTGGCTGATGCCGGCAGGCACCGCGCCCGCCCCCAGCACCGCCCCGGCGCCCAGCCCGTCGCCCAGCTTCACGGCGACGTTCACGCCCAAGACCCTGAGCAACCACTGGTGGGTCGAGACGTCGGTCTCCTCCGCATCCAGCCTCGCGAAGGTGGAGGTCCGGCTGAACAGCGGTGCCTGGACCATCCTGCCCAGGACCGACTGGGGCACCTACGCCAAAAGCATCAACGTCCCCGCCGGGACCCAGGTCGTGTTCCGCGCGACCAACGGCGCGGGCGCCACGGCGCTGAGCGCGACCTACGTCGAGAAGTGAGGATGCCGTTTTCCTCCTCCTCCCCCTCCTTCCCCCGTTCGCGAAACCGCCAAGAGCCGGCGTGGTTTGCCGCCGCCATGCGCTCCTGGGCCGCCGCGGCTGTTCTCCTCCTGCTCCTCGCGGGCTGCACCGGCTCGATGGGCCCGCCCACGGGCGAGCCGAGCGGTCTCCAGTTCCAGGAAGTCGCCCGCACCCCCGGGGAGCAGGTGGCGGCCGAGCCGAACTTCGCGGCGGGCCCCGGTGGCCTCTTCCTCGTCGCGCCGGGCTCGCTGGTGAGCCAGCCCAACGTCCTCGACAGCCAGGTGAGCCTGTGGGGCAGCCCCGACGGGGCCGCGTGGAGCGCGCTGCGGACGCCGTCGCCGCGCGACCCCAACGGCACCTTCTGCAGTTGCGACAGCGACGTCGACGTGGGGCCCGACGGCACCGTCTACCTCACCGACTTCTGGGTGACGAGCCAGGCCAACGGCTTCGTGGTGCAGGTGAGCGGCGACGGCGGCCACACCTGGAGCCGCGCCAACCTCGTCCCCGTCGAGCGGCCGCGCGAGAACGACCGCCAGTACATCGTCGCGGGACGCGACGCCGGCGAGGTCTACCTAGCCTATGCCCGCGCCCTGGGCCTCCCCGCCACGCCGGTGCCGCTGCCGGTCGACCCCGTGCCGTTCACGGACGCCGGCCTCCACCTGCTGCGCAGCACCGACGGCGGCGCCACCTTCACGCCGCTGCCGCAGGTCTTCCACGAGAGCGCAACGACGTTCGAGTTCATCGCCAAGCCCCGCGTCGGCCCCGACGGCACGCTCTACTTCCCCTGGGTCGAGGGCCCCAACGCCGACCCGTGGAACGGCACCGCCACGGCGGTCGTCGCAGTGAGCCACGACCACGGCCTGACCTTCAGCAAGCGCACCATCGCCCCCATCCCGGGCGGCGTAGGCGGCCTGTGGCCCTTCGAGCTCGACGTGGCCGGCGACGGCTCCCTGGTGGCGGCCTGGATGGAGCGCCAGCCCGGCGCCGGCAGCACCCTCTCCTTCAGCTCCTCCACGGACCAGGGCGCCACCTGGACCACACCGCTCAAGGCCGCCGGAGGAACGGCGCTCCTGCCGTGGATTTCCGCCGCGGGGCCGGGCCGCGCCGTCATCGCCTACTACGGCTCCCCCAACGCGGTCGACCCGCTCCACGCGCCCACGGGCGAGCGCTGGGACGCGTGGGCCGTCGTCATCGACCACGGCGCCGCGCAGCCGCCCGTCCGCGTCAGCCCCTTCCCCGTCAAGGTGGGCCGCTTCTGCCCCCGCGGCGCCGCCTGCGACGCCGACCGCGAGCTGCTGGACTACCCCGCGGTGCTGTGGCACGACGGCTGGGTCCACGTCGCGTTCTCCACCAGCCTGCAGGACCCCGGCGCAGGCCCGCCGCCCTCCCCGCCGCCCAGCCAGCCCGAGGGAGCGCACGCCACGGCAGGGCACCTGTGGACCGCGCGGGCCCGTCTGCCGTAGCCGCTCCCCCGATTGAACCACGGATTGCACGGAACTTGTTGCATTTGGCCAAGTCGGCAAACCGCGGATTTCGCGGATGCCGCGGATTGGAGCTCTCCCGTTGCAGTCGACCGCAAATCCGCGGCATCCGCGAAATCCGCGGTTCCGTCGGCTCGCTTCGGCCCCACCAAACCGCGGATGACGCGGATTGCGCGGATACGAGTTGAATCGAGGCCATCCGTGCAATCCGTGGAGGAGGGATATTAGTCGTACACGGCCCGGCCTAGGTGCCGCCCGCCGTCGACGCTGATGATATCGCCCGTCACCCCGCGCGCGCCGAGCAGGTAGAGCACCGCGTCGGCCACGTCGTCGGGCGTCGGGGGCCGGAGGAGGGGAAGGTGCTTGGCCCAGCGCGCGAGGTCGGCCGCGTCGCCGTCCTTGGGGGGCAGGATGGGGCCGGGGGCGACGCCGTTGACGCGCATCTGCGGCGCCAGTTCGATGGCGGCCATGCGGGTCAGGTCGGCGAGCATCCGCTTGGCGAGGAAGTAGCCGGCGTGGCCGAGGTCGTGGTCGGCGATGCGGGCGTCGAGGAGGTTGACCGTGGCCCCGCCGCGCTTGCGGAGTTGCCCGTGGACGGCGCGCATCAGCTCGAACGGCGCCCAGGCGTCGACCTTGAGCGTCTCGGCGAGGGCGGCCCACTCCAGGGCGGGCAGGCGGACGGCGGGGTAGGTGCTGGCGTTGTTGACCAGGAAGTCCACCGCGTGCCCCAGCTCCTTGCGGGCGCTGGCGACGAGGTCGCGGCACGCCTGCGCGTCGGCGAGGTCGGCCTGGAGCGCGACCGCCTTCACACCCTTGGCCTGGAGTTGGCTGCACACGCCGTCGGCCTGCGCGCCGGAGCCCTTGTAGTGGACGGCGACGTCGGCGCCCAGCGCCCCGAGCCGCAGCGCGAGGGTCTTGCCGATGCGCTGCGCTCCGCCCGTGACGAGCGCCGTCATGCCCTCAAAGGGCCTTGCGTCCACGACCCGCAGCGAGCCGTCCGCCCCTTGAAAGTCCGCCGATGGGTGGCCGCGAGACATGCCGGCTGTCCAGGTCGGCGAAGCGCAGGGGGCGGCTGGCCCATGGCCCGGCGTAGGCGACCCCGACGCGGGGGCCCGTTCCCACGCGCCGCGGCGGCGTGCCCGGCTCGATGGTGAGGGGGCCGTCCGTCAGGTCGTCGCCGCTGTGCGAGCGGTCGAGCTGGAGCGCCGCCGCCACCAGGCCGGGCCCGGAGAGGCGCGCGTCCCACCCGTCCAGCGGCTCGGCGGCGCGGACGAGGACCGCCTGCGGGTCGCCGTGCTCCGCGCACACGACGTTGAGCATGTGGTGGACGCCGTAGACGACGTAGACGTAGGCGTGCCCTGGCGGCCCGTACATGACGCTGGTGCGCGGCGTCCTGCCGGCGCGGGCGTGGCTGGCCAGGTCGTGCTCGCCGACGTAGGCCTCGGTCTCGACGATGCGCGCCCGCCGCACCGTGCCGCCGGGGAGGCGGCGGACGAGGACGCAGCCCAGCAGGCCGCGCGCCACCTCCTGCGCGCCGCGGGCGTAGAAGGTGCGGGGCAGCGCGGCCACGCGCCGCGATTCACGCTGGCCGCTTGTGCGTTGCGACCCGGACGAAAGCAGGGATTCCGGGGATTCCGGGGAAACTTTGGAGCCCTGGAGCAACAAACTCCAGAGAGCATCCTCGAAATCCTCGGAATCCCTGCTCGTTGGGCTGGCGGGCTAAATTCCGGGGTGGATGTTCGCCTTCTCGCGGCGGTCGCGCAGCCCCTTGAGGACGATCTGGTCCTCCTTGGCCGCCATGGGGCCGTAGCTCAGGGCGATGGTGCCTTTCGCCCCGCACCGCGGGCACTCCAGCGCCGCCACCGCCATCTCGTCGCCCGGGTCGCTCGCACCCTCCAGCCGGTGCAGCGCGTGCAGCTTCACCTGGGCCGGGTCGAGGTCGTTGTTGCAGGTGAAGCAGCGCAGCTGGCCTGCCTGGCGGGCGCCGAACTGGCCGGTGAACCCCTCGCGGTTGTAGCGCTCCAGGACCTTCTGCAGCGTCTCCTCCGAGCCAGGGCCGATGGTCATGTCCTGCTATTGGCCTGCGTGGGCTATGGGGTTTCGCTTCGGGCAGGTTTTCCCCACGAACCGCGCAGGCCGCGGAACTCGCGCAAGGCCCTCCTGCTCCGCGCCTTCCGCGGCCTCCGCGGTCCGGCGGGCATTGCTTCGCCCAGCCCACCGGCGGCCTGATACGCGGTTTCCCTCTGGGACGCGCGTGGAAGGGCTCGTGGACGCGGCGGCGTGGCAGCGGCTCCAACGCGCCCGCTCCGGCGCCGACCTGCCCAACCTGTTGCGGCTGGCCACCATCGCCCCCGGCGACGTCGGCGTGGTCGAGGCGACCGTGGCGCAGGTCCACCCGGTCCGTCCCTACAACCGCAAGCGCGGCGGGCAGGGCGAGCTGTGCCGTGTGACCCTTGCCGACGCCTCCGGGGAGGCCGACCTAGTGCTGTGGGACGACGAGGTGCGGCACGCCCGCAACGGCGCGCTTGTGCCTGGGGCCCGCGTCCGGCTGCGTGGGGCCTCCGTCAAGCCCGGGTTCCGCGGCGGCGTCGAGCTTGGCCTGGGCTCGGCCGTGCTGGAGCGCGTCGAGGCGCCCGCCGCCGTGACGCTGTCGGGGGTCCTGGTGTCGCTTGGCGAGACGCGCGTCATCGACGGGCCGCCCGTGCGCTTCCAGGCCGAGGCCGTGGTGCGGACGGGGGCAGGCGACCGCAGCATCGTGCTGGAGGGAGACCTACTGCGGCAGGCGCGCAGGGCCACTGGACCCATCGTGTTGGACGGGCTTGCACTGCACCCCGCGCTCGACGGATGGCTGCTGTGCTCAGCAGCTACACGGCTCTGGCCTGCACCAGGGAATCCTAGCACGTGATAGGCCAACGCGCCCAGGAGAGCGTCACCACGACCCCAGGGTTGTCCGGGACGATGACCACCTTGCCGGTCGCGTTCTCGCGCAAGTAGTAGTGCTCGTTGTCGTGACGGGTCAGGAAATAGGTGTGGTTCCGGTCGATGCGGGGCGGCGAGGGGTCGAACGAGACCGCCCGGCTCGCCACGCACACAGTGGAGACAGCCTTCCCCACCGCCGTGCCGCTGAGGGCGGACACTAGCAGGACGGACAAAACGGCCAGGACGCTCACGAACAAGGACAGCCCCGGGTTGGTGGCCGGAGCGCCCACCTCCCTGGCCGGCTTGGCCGGGGCCGGCTGCCACCGCCCCCTCCGCGTCCAGGCCAGCACCTGACGGAGCACGCCATGGGTGAGGAAGAGCAAACCGACCCCAAGGACCGCCGTCGCCACCCACGAGTACGGCCACCGGCGAACGAGGACGGCCTGCAGGACCACATAGAGGCCCATGAACAGCAGGAAGAGGAGGATGGACCTCGTCGCCGGGTCGAGCACGCACCTCGCCCGGCGGGGCACGGCCTCGCGGCTGTAGCCGACGTACAGACCGACCAGCAGCAGGACGCCCGCTCCTGCAAAGAGGAGGTCACGCCGCCGCCCCAGCAACCAGTCCACCGACGCCGCGGGCTGCACGACGTCGGCCGTCACCTTGATGGCCCACACCAGGAAGACCGCCGCCACCGCCTGCGCCGTCGGGATGGGGTCGAAGAGGGACCTGGGCACGCGCCCCATCAGGTGCGCCGTCAGCAGGCACGCGCTGGCCAGGATCACCAACCAGAGCACGGGCGCCTGGAGCACGCGCTGGCTCGCTTGGAGGACCTCCGGCAGCTCGAAGTGCAACTCGCTTCCCGGGATGCCGAGGCGGACGTAGTAGGCGTGGAGATACAGGCTGCCGGCGAGGTAGAGGATCGCCGGCACCAGCACCACCAGGAGCGGCCCGTTGCGGACTGCCGAGGCCATCAGGCTGCCCCAGAACGGCCGCTGCCGGGGAATCGCCATGCCGCCCGAACCACGTGGGTGGAAAGTAGCCACCGCTATGGACAGGAGGCTTCCCCACCTCCGATACCCTGAAATGAAGCAGCCCGTCCCCGGCTCCATGGCCAAGAAGGAAGGCGGCCTCCCGGTCGTCCGCATCCAGACCAACCGCGGCAACATCGACGTCGAGCTGTTCCAGAAGGACGCCCCCAAGACCGTGGAGAACTTCCTCACGCTGGCCGGCAAGGGCTTCTACGACGGGCTGCACTGGCACCGCGTCATCTCCGACTTCATGGTCCAGGGCGGCTGCCCGCACTCCCGCACCAAGGGCGACCGCCGCGCCGGCACCGGCGGCCCCGGCTACCAGTTCGCCGACGAGATCCGCGGCAACCCGCGCCGCCACGGCGCCAAGGTGCTGTCGATGGCCAACGCCGGCCCCAACACGAACGGCAGCCAGTTCTTCATCACCCACTCGCCGCAGCCGCACCTGGATGGCAAGCACACCGTCTTCGGCCACGTCGTCGAGGGCGCCCCCGTGGTGGACCAGATCCGCCAGTGGGACGAGATCCAGTCCATCAAGGTCATCGAGGGGGCGTAGGCGATGCCGACCTGGCGCGTCACCGTCAAGGCCCCGACGGCGGAGGCCATCGAGCCGTTCAAGAACGACCGCGACCGCTTCAAGAAGCTCTACAGCCACGGCGGCGCCGAGGCCATCTTCGAGGTGCCGGAGTCCAACGAGGCGGGCGCCGACCAGATTGTGGCGGAGGCCAAGGCCGCCGGCTTCGAGGCGAAGAAGGAGAAGTACGTCGACCCGCTGGAGTCCGTCGAGGGCACCGCGGCTGACTTCTGGTAGAGGGAAAAGACTCGACCCTGGCTCAGTTGCCGGGGAGGATGTGGAGGCAGTACAGCGTGGTGCCCGCCGCGGCGAGGCAGGTGCTGTGGTGGTCGTCGCTGCCGCTCACCACGACGCTGCCGTAATAGACGTCTACGTCGGTCTGCTTGGTCTCGCAGTTGTCGTACGTGGTGACCTCGCCGTCAAGCACAGTGCGGTGGTGGTCGACGCAGGTTGCGCTGCCGTTGGGCGGCGTGGGGTAGGTGTGGTCGTTGCTGCACTCGGAGTAGAGGGGCTGTTGGGCGACGACCAGTTGGGTGGTGCACGTTTCGGCGGCCGCGGCGGGGAGCGCGGCGAGGGCGGCGGCGAGCGTGACGAGGGCAATGGCGGGGGCGTGCATGGTTTCAGCCAAAGGTCGCAGGGGTGGGGGCGGGAAAAACCGCTTTGGCGCATTCTCCGGCCTATCCCAAGGCAACCCGGGGGGCGAGCCGGCTGCAAGAAACCCTAAAAGGAGTCCCTGGCGTGGTGACCCGATGCGCGCCCGCCTCGTGCCGCTGCTGCTGTCGTCCCTCCTGTTGGCGGCGCTCCTTCCCACCGCCTCCGCCAACCCGCTGGTCCCGTACTGCGCGGGGACGGCAAGCCCGGTCTCCCCCGCCACGGCCCCCGCGCCCGCCCTCTCGCCGGCGCAGTGCAAGATGGTCGCGGGCCGCGTCTTCCCCGAGGCGAACGCGCAGAGCGTCCCCGTCGGCTCCGGCCAGCTCCCCGCCACCGACTACGTCTCCTACTTCGAGGCGCGCGCGGGGCTGCTCTACCTCGCGCAGACCTACCCCGACTGGGTGAACGTCACCGACGTCGCGCAGTCCTACGGCCTGTGGAACGCCGCCACGCAGCAGCGCGACCACTTCCCCGTCATGGTGGTGCAGGTGACGAACCACAAGTCGCCCATCCCCATCCAGGACCGCCAGCAGCTCCTCTTCATGCTCTCCATCCACGGCGTGGAGAAGGGCGGCCGCGAGGGCGGCCTGCGCGTCATCGAGGACCTGGTGTCGGGCATGGGCATCGCCACCCAGAAGGTGCAGAACGGCGCCGGCCTCAAGGCCGCGCTGCAGAAGCCCACCGGCGGCCCGGTCGAGACCTACCGTGACTACCTCGACTTCACCAACCTGGTGTTCCTGTTCCCCAACTCCGACGGCTGGGCGCACGACGAGCTGCCCTACACCGACCAGGGCCCGGCCAGCGGCCCCCCGACCCCGGCCGGCAGCCCCGGGCGCTGCGGCGGCAACGGCCAACTGATGTGCCGCACCAACGGCAACGGCACCGACCTCAACCGCCAGACCCCCACCATCGGCTGGGCCCTCATCAGCGCCAGCGCCGGCCGCCTGCCGGTCAACGAGCCCGAGCCGCAGGGCTACCTGCCGTGGCTCAAGAGCAACTTCCGCTTCAACTACGCCATCGACATCCACGGCATGTCGAGCAACTACATCCTGGCGCCCGTGATGATGGCGGCCGGCTCGTTCACGCCGCAGGAGATGCTGCGCTCGACCGCGCTCGCCGAGACGCTGAAGCAGCGCCTCAACACCGACCCCTTCTTCGCCACCTGGACGACCGCGCTGGGCACCGCGGAGGCCGTGGGCGCCCCCGTCGGGGAGGCCGTGGCCGACAGCCCCGCCGGCCCGGTCCTCAACCAGAGCCCGGTGTGCTCCTTCGGCGGCGTGTGCGCCAACGGCCAGTCGCCCACCACCGCGGCGGGCTCGCACCTGGTCGCCGACTGGGGCACGGTGTGGGACTCCATCGGCTACACCGACTCCGGCTTCTCGGGCGACTTCTTCGCCCAGAACTCGGGCCTCAACGCCCCTGGCTACGACATCGAGATGGCGTACAACCACCTCGAGACCGACAGCCAGTACGAGCACGGCAACCAGTTCAATGGCTTCCACGTCGAGATTGTCCGCCACATCGTGAAGTCCTTCATGGACGCGGCGGCGCAGGACGTGCAGGTCTCCGTCGAGACGCACGGCACCCGCACGGTGGTCCTCAAGACCAGCTACGTCGCCACCAACCTCGACGACACCAAGGACGGCGTGCCGCACGCGACCCCCGGCGGCTGGGCGGACAAGAACCCGTTCGACGACCCGTGGCAGTACAGCCCCGCCCGCCCCTTCTCGGCGAGCCCCGCCAAGTACTGGACCGACCTGCAGCCCTTCCTGCGGGACGGCGACAGGCCGGGCCAGATGCAGCTCGTCGACGCCAACGGCCTCACGGCGGAGCGCCTCTCCCAGGCCACCAGCCTCGTCATCCCCGGCTCCGCCATCAAGGAGATCGAGGCGGACCAAGCCAAGCTCGCGGCCGCCAAGGCGTACGTGGAGGGCGGCGGCAACCTCGTCCTCACCGACGAGGGCATGCGCTTCCTCGACCTTGCCGGCATCACCGACAAGGCGGTCGACCGCAACCTGCAGTACGCGGGCGCCATCAACATGGACCGCAGCCACGAGCTGACCAAGGGCGTGCGCGGCGTGGCCCGCCAGACCTACGAGCCGGTGCCGCTGGGCTTCAGCATCCAGAGCAACTCCGCGCCCACCTGGTACGTCGACGCCACCAAGCTCCAGGCCGTCGGCGGCGACGTGGCGGGCTACGGCGTGCAGGGCCAGGCGGGCGGCCCGGAGACCAGCAAGGTCACGCTCGGCCAGCTCAAGCTCGGCAAGGGCGCCATCCGGTTCATCGGCGCCCTGCTGCCCGACCCGACGGAGGAGTTCTACCACCCCTACGGGCTGGACGACTACGCCTCGACCTACTCGGGCAACCAGATCCTGCGCAACATGCTGGGCTGGGAGGAGACCTTCCAGGCGCCGCCCATCGTCATCCAGGGCGACGGCAAGATCGTGCAGAGCAGCAACGAGGCGCCCAGCGGGCCCGCGGCCCCTGCGGACACCTCCACGACCGGCGGCGGCAAGGGCACCCCCGGCCTGGAGGCCGTCGCGGTGCTGGCCGCCCTCGGCGCCGCCCTGCTGGTGGCCCGCCGCCGCCAGGTGTGAGGCTGCCATGCAGCGCGCCGCCGCCCTGGCCGTCCTGCTCCTGCTGCTGCCCGGGTGCGGCGGCAAGGCCGGGGACTCCACGCCGGAGCGCGCCTCCGCGGCGAGCCTGCCGCTCCTGCAGGGCTACGTCTTCGACCAGGCGGTGCGCCCGGTGGCCAACGCCAACGTCACCATCCAGGGCGTCGGCGTGGCGGTCCGCAACGCCACCGCCGCGACGGCGCAGGACGGCCACTACGCCTTCCCCGCGCTGCCGGTGGAGGAGCGCCTCGTCGTCACCGTGCAGGCTCCCGGCCTCAAGAGCCTCAGCAAGCAGGTGTCGCTCAGCGCCGGCAACTCCACGCTGCTCAACTTCACGCTGGAGGCGATGCCCACGAAGAAGCCCTACAGCGAGCCCATCGGCTTCAACGGCTTCCTGAGCTGCGAGACCACCGTGACGGCGGAGGACCAGACCCACCCCGTCGACTGCGGCGACACCACCAACCACCGCGTCTGGGTGTTCAACGTCAACCCCGGCTGCACCGGCGTCATCCTCGACACCAAGTGGGCGCCCACCTCCCCCACCGCGCAGTTCCTGCACGTCACGGTGCAGACCGTGGGGCTGGGGGACCAGAACACGGTGCTCGCCGAGGTCACGGGCGCCAGCGTCTTGCGCGCCCAGGTGGGTCAGGCGCAGTGCCAGAAATACTTCCCGCAGGGCGGCACCCTCCAGGTCGTGTGGCGCGCCGACCCCAACACCGCCGACCAGGAGGCCGGCGTGGGCGTCGCCGCGACCGTCCAGCAGGACTTCAAGGCCGTGGCGACCGCGTTCTTCGTGGCGCCCCCGCCGCCGGACTTCTCGTCGGAGTAGATGGGAGACCAGTCGAGGCTTCGCTCCCCGAACCATCCGCCGAGCACGCGAGGGGAGTTCGGTGTCCTCGGGGGAGGGTTGGCGTCTCATGGGGCGCCAATGCCGCAAATCTTGAACGCCCTCTCCCCAGGAAGCCGCCCCGCTTCGCTTAAGACCGTCGCCCCTCTGCCCGGCACAACCGGGTGCGCTGATGTTCAAGGCCAAGGTCAAAGCGGAGGTCCTCACGACCGTCCTCAACGCCGTCTCCACCCTGGTGGACGAGGCCAAGATCCACGTCACCCCGGAGGGCCTCAACCTCAAGGCGGTCGACCCCGCGCACGTCGCGATGGTCGACCTGAGCATCGGCAAGAAGGCGTTCGCCGAGTACAAGGGCTCCGACATGGACATGGGCGTCGACCTGGACAAGCTGAAGGACATCCTGAAGCTGGCCGGGAGCCAGGACATCATCGACCTGGAGTACAAGGAGGACGCGCACCGCCTCGTCTTCAAGATTGGCCACATCACCCGCCGCATGGCGCTGGTGGACACCGCCAACATGGGCGACCCCAAGGTGCCCAACCTCAACCTGCCCAACCAGGTCACGGTGCTGGCCGGCGAGCTGCAGCAGGGCATCAAGGCCAGTGAGGCGGTCTCCGACCACATCGCGCTCGTCGCGGACGGCAAGGCGTTCGAGCTCATCGCCGACGGCGACACCGACCAGGTGCACCTGCGCGTGGAGGGCGACGACCTGGTGAAGATCCAGGCGCCGCAGAAGTCGCGCAGCCTGTTCAGCCTCGACTACTTCAGCAACATGAGCAAGGTGGTCAAGGCGGGCGACCCCATCACGCTCCACCTCGGCAGCGACTACCCGGTCAAAATCGAGTTCGACATCGCCGACGGCGCCGGGCACATCGTGTACCTGCTGGCACCCCGGATTGAGTCCGAATGAACGACGCCGGGCTATGTGCGGGGGGCCGCAGGCCCCCCACGACGCAACGTGATCGACCTTCGTTTGAAGGTCGGGCGCGCATCGTGTATCTGCTGGCGCCCCGCATCGAGTCGGAATAGCGCTGATTCGGGACTTGCTCCGGGAGCCTCAAAAGCCCCAGGGTTCCTGGCGAGCCATGGACGCCTCCCGCGCCCTCCTGGCCACCCTCGCCGCGCTCGCCCTCGCCGGCTGCGCCACCCCCGCCGCCCCGCAGGCCGCCCACCCGGCGCCCGGCGCCATCGAGCAGACCGGCCTCCTGCACGCCAGCGGGCAGGAGCAGGCGGCGCCGCTCGACTGCCCGGGCGTGGGCGACCTGAGCTACAGCGTGGTGGGCAGCGCCGGGAGCCTTGCCATCCTCGTCACCGACGACGGCACGGGAACGGTCCTCGACACCGGGCCGCTGCAGGGCGACGCGCACAGCACCGTCCGCGGGCTCCTGGGCGGCCAGGACCGCTGGACCGTCACCGTCTCGATGCAGGCCTTCACCGGCGGCTACAGCGTCGCCCTTGCCTGCTGACCCTGCGGACCCTGCTCCAATCGGCTCAAGTACGCATCCCAAAATGCCCCAGCATGGCCGCCCCTAGTGCCCGCTGGGCCCTCCTGCTGCTCCTGACCGCCACGCTCGCCGGCTGCTCCGCCTCCAACGGCACCGACGGCCAGTCCGCCTCCAGCCGCAACGCGCTCGCCTACAACGGCGCCAGCGGCGGCCAGCAGAAGACCTCGTTCGAGTGCGACGGCTCCGGCACCGTGAGCGTGAGCGCCAATCTGGGCATGGGCAGCGTCACCTTCACTGTGAAGGACGACGGCGGCGCCACCGTCTACAGCAAGACCATCAGCAACACCGGCCAAGCCGCCGACAGCAAGGCCGCCAGCGGCGCCGCGGGCACCTGGGCCCTGGAAGCCGAGCGCGCCGGCGGCTACGGCGCCTTCAGCGGCCAGTACGCCGTCCACGTCGAGTGCTGAGCCCGCCCAAGGGTTGAAGGGGCCCCCGGGCCTCGAAGCGGCGTGGCCGACCTGGTCCGGCTGGCGTACTACCCCTTCCTCCCCGAGGTGCGGGACGCGGTGCGCGAGGCCGGCCCCGACCTGGGCGCCCTGCTGGCCTCCCCGCTCTACCTCGGCGCCCGGCTGCGGGCGAAGGAGCGCATCGAGGGCGCGCTGGGCGAGGGCTTCCAGGCGGCCACCATCCTGGACGAGCGCAGCGCGCTGCTGGAGCTGCTCTCCATCCCTGTGGCGCGCATGGCGGCGGTGCTGCTCGGCGACAAGACCCTCATCGCGCGCTACGCCGCCGCCGAGGCCGCCCGCGCCCGCGCCACGCTCGCCCGCGACCCCGACCCCGACGCGCTGCCCCGCGCCGCCGCCGCGCTCAACATCCCGGCCGAGGCGACGGAGCAGGGGTTCCGGCTGCACTTCAGCGACTACATCCGCCTCGCGCCGACCCACCACTCCGAGTGGAAGCTCATCCGGCGCAGCCTCGACCACGGCTTCCTGCTGCTGGCGCCCGCCGAGCTGGCGCGGCTGTGCGAGGAGGCGCTGGCGCGGCGCATCACGGAGGAGTTGGAGGCGGAGCGCACCAAGCCGCTGCCCAAGGAGGCCAAGGACGCGCTGGCGCCGCTGGTGGCGAGCCTGGAGCCGAAGCTGGAGGAGGCGCGCGCCAACTGGACGACCGGCGACTTCGGCCCGGTGCAGCCGCAACTCTTCCCGCCCTGCATCAAGGAGATTTTCGACTCCCTCAAGCGCAACGAGAACGTGCCGCACCATGGCCGCTTCGCCTTCGCCACCTTCCTGCACACGGTGGGCTGGAACTCGGAGCAGATTCTCGACTACCTCTCGGCAACGCCCAACTTCGACCGCGAGAAGTCGCGCTACCAGATCGAGCACGTGTCGGGGGAGAAGTCGGTGCAGGCCTACACGCCCCCCGGCTGCGGCACGATGCAGACCAACGGCGTCTGCCCGCTGGCGAAGCGCGACAACCTCTGCATGCGCATCAAGCACCCGTTGAGCTACTACCGCAGCCAGCTTCGCTCGATGCAGCGCGACCAGGAGCGGGCTGCTGCACTGGCCGCCAAAACCACGGATTCCACGGAGCGCACGGAGCCCCCGAAAGCGGCAGGTGCCCTGTGAGCTTCGCAGCCGCCAAAACCACGGATTGCACGGAGGATGCCGAATCCGAGACATCCGTGCAATCCGTGGTCCGGCGGGCGTGGGAGGCAGGCGCATGACGGATTCCGCGGCTTCCGTGGCCTCCGCGGTCGCGCCGAAGCCTGCACAACCAACCGAGTTCCCGCCGCCGGTCGCGCGCACCATCGACTGGCTCCAGGAGCAGTACGCCGCGTGGTACAGGAGGAACCCGCCGCCGATGCCGGACCGCTTCACGCGCCGCGAGTTCGGCTACATCCTGTGGCCAGAACGGCCTGGGCCGCCGCCGTTCCTGCGCCACCGCGCCTACGAGGACGCCGGCAAGTTCCACTGGTACCTCCAGAAGGCCGGCCCGCACTCGGTCTACTACTCGACGGCCTACTATCGGCGGCCGGGCGAGCTGAAGATGGTGGACAAGCAGTGGCTCGGCGCCGAGCTCATCTTCGACTTGGACGCCGACCACCTGGTGGAGGCCGAGAGGGCGAAGGCGGACGGCCGCGAGATGCCGCTGGCGGAGCAGTTGGCGCTTGTGAAGACGCAGTTCAAGCGGCTGCTGGACGAGTTCCTGTTCGGCGACTTCGGCCTCGGGGAGAACGACGTCTGGATCACCTTCTCGGGCGGCCGCGGCTACCACGCCCACGTCACCGAGAGCCGGCTGATGCAGCTCGACTCCAAGGCGCGGCGCGAGGTGGTGGACTACATCACGGGCAAGGTGCCGACGGAGCGCGGCACGGAGACGCCCGACCTCTCCACGTTCCTCCGCGAGGTCGTGGTAGACGCGGACTCCTACCAGGGCCGCACCAAGAAGGTCACGCAGGAGCGCATGGCGCCCGCGACCGCCCCTGGCTGGCCCGGCCGCCTCACCCGCACGCTGGTGGGCGAGCTGCGCCGGAACGTCCTGGAGGCCGACCCGAAGGACGCGAAGAGATGGCTGACCGCGCTGGAGGGGGTCGGCGGCACCCGCGCCAACTCGTTCCTGGCGAAGTTCGACGCCGCCTACCTGGAGCGCATCGCGCGCGGCTTCACCGACCAGGGGCAGACGGTGCGCTCCATCATCCACCACGTCC
>JBHELM010000260.1:0-7451 GCA_046352715.1 Thermoplasmatota archaeon
CGGCACGTAGGCCAGGGCGGTGCCGACGTTCTTCTTGCCGTCCAGGTCGGTGTTGACCAACCGCACCAGGTGACGGAACTCGGGTCCGAACTCTTTCTTGTCTGCCATGTGACTCCCCCCTGCCCTCGAAGGGGCTGAGGATCGATGCCGATTGCCCGGCGCCCTCTCGGGACCGGGTTCTGCAAGAGCGGCCGACAGGTGGGGGGTATAAATCCGTTTAGGGGGCGCGGGCGGCGTCCGATAAGCCTGGAACCGCTCCGGAGGCGGGCTGATGCGTGCCTTTGCCGGGGTATTTCGCCTTCACAGGACTTGGACGGCAACCCAAAATGGGCCGTTACCGGGTGAAACCCGCCGGTTCCTCTCGCACGGACCAATGGATGCGGGGGCCGACCATGACGGAATCCGCGATGCGGAGCGTTATCCGGCCCGCCCCAGGCTGCGCTCGAAGGACGCAATCGCTGTTCGCTTGCGGGCCGGACTCTTCCAGCACCGCGCCGTCCAGCAGGAGGGCGGTCGAGCATGACGACGCCAGGAACCGGGTGTCCTGGTAGACCGCGAAGAAGGCGCGGGTGGGCATGGTTGCCTCGATGGTCGCGGTCGCCTCCTTGACGTAGACGGCGCCCGCGCTGAAGCCCTCGGCGGCGAAGGAGCCTTGGAAGCCTTCGAGGTTCGCGCCGCAACGGAACCAGAACGGGACCGTCCGGGCGAGCCGGAGCGGCCCGTCCGCCGTCAGGTTGAACGCGGCCCGGATTGGCGGCTGCGCCGAGCCCGCGTTTGCCTGATACGCGGTCTCGATGACGACCTGTTGTCCCGAGCGGAGCCGGACCCCGCCGTCCGTGGTCTCGTTGATGGCCAGGAACAGGTTCTCCCCCGCCCGCGTGTCGTTGGCGACGAACGGCCTCCCTCCCTGGGCCACCACGAGGGCGTGGCCCCCGGAGTAGGAGAAGGAGCGTCCAAAGGCGGGGCCAAGGGTGCCGTTCTCGACCTTGCGGAGCGTAAGGAACCCGCAAGCCCAAACGGCTTGGTCCGGCCTGTCCGCCTCGCTGGAGGCGAACAAGGCGGTGACGTTGGTTTCCTTGCTTGCTTCAAGGACATACTGAAGGCCATAGCCCCAGGGAGCTGCGGGGTCGGGCAGGCTGGCGACGAACGAACGGATGGGCGTGGGTCCGGGCTGCGGGCCGGTGGTCGGGCCGTACACGCCCATGCATCCGGCCAGCAAGCAGGCGGCGACGGCAAGGGCGGCAGGACGGAGCGGCATGGTGGACGGGTCCGAAGCAGAAGGGAAGAGGGGAAAAGGCGACCGGCGCGGCCTAGCAGGGGATGAGGCAGGTCGTCCCGCTGGCTCGCACGGCGAGGACGGGGGTCGCGAGGTTCAACACCTGGGCACCCAACGGGAAGCCGGACGCGCCGAAGGTGGTGCTGGACACGGCGGCCAGAAGGCACCGCGAATCCACGCTGAGGGCGCCGCCCATCGGGATGTTGGCGAAGGACCAATGTCCGTGGTTGCTCACGGTCTCGTCGCCCTGCACGATGACCATCTCGATGTCGTCAAGCGTGGACCTGGCGTTGCCCTCCACCATCGTCTCGACGTAGCCCTCGGGGGCACCCGTCTGGTCCGGGTGCTTGTAGACCGTCGTGTAGCTGGACGCCGGGTTGTTGGCGATGTGGAAGGAGTCGCCCAGGATTTCGATGTAGTCCGCCCAGCCCAGGATGCTGCTGCCGCCACCGCTGCAAAGCTTGTCCAAGCCTTCCGCGTCCACGGGGTCAGGGTTGGCGCGGCCAGCCATCGGCTGCGGCCTCGTAGAGCAGCAGCGCCGTGGAGGCGGCGGTGCTTCCGCTGGCGATGGGTCGCTTGTCCACGACGACGACGTCATGCCCTCGCTTGGCAAGCTCGTGGGCGACCAAGGCGCCCGTGATGCCAGCGCCCACGACGCCCACGTCGGCCTCGACGTCGTGGTCGAGCCGGGGGAACCTCTGCGTGGAGGCGGACTCGGTGAGCCAGAACGGACGCGGCGAGCGCAGGTCCATGCGTCCCTTCGCGCCGTGCAGGCGCCTCAACTCGCCAAGTGCTCGTAGGCTTCCCGGCAGACGTCGGCGCAGGCCTTCATCATCTGGTCGTCGCCGAACTCCTCGCAGGACTCCTCGCAGCGCTTGACGGCCTTGGCGCACGTCGCCTTCGCGTCGTCGGCGTAGTCAGAGCCGCGTGCAATGAGCGTGCAGGTCGCATTGAGCAGGTCCCAGGCATCCAGGTGCGCCCGCAGGTGGTTCGCCTCCGCGTGCCTGCCGCCCTGCTTGATGCAGTAGTCGAAGCACTCCGTGATGGTATCCATGCAGGTGCGAAGGATGGCCGTCTTGGAGGTCTGTTCGAGCGTGGTCTCCGGTTTGCCGGTGCGCCGCTCGGTTGCGTCCCGCCCGGAGCGTTGGGTCCGGTCGACGGGGCGGTTCTCGCGTCCCTCCCGATGCATGCGCTCCGCGTTCGATCGAGCAGGCATGCGTCACCGCTCCTTCACGCGACGCAGCTCGTCCACGAACTTGATGGCCTCGCGGCGGACGTGGTCGGCAAGGCGGGGGTCGATGATGCTGCGGATTCGTCCCGCTTCGATCTTGCGGGCCGCGTCCGTCTTGAAGTCGAGGATGGTCTCGGCCGCGCTCATGACGGCGTCGATTTCCGGGTTGTCGATGAGCGACTTGACGACGGTGCCGGGGGCGGCGCCGATGGCGCGCACGGGCCCCATTCCGGGGTGCTCGATGGCGCGGAAGACCTTGCCGGCGTTGAGGGCCTTGTCGATGAGCTCGTACTCGTCAGGGTCCAAGAGGTGGGCGACGAAGCGGGCGTGCTCGTCCATGATGCCGCCCCAGAACGAGACGACCTCCTTGCGGTCAAGGTCGACGTTGCCCTCCGCGACGTTCTCCATGCGGTCGACCCAGCGGACGGCTTCGCGGCGCGTGTGGTCGAAGAAGAGGGGCCAGACGAGGGTGCGCAGGTCGCCCTTGACCTGGGCGCGGTGGTTTTCCTCCTTGTAGGCGATGAGGGGGTCGAACTCCTGGCGCAGGCTCGCGACATAGCGGCGCAGGTCCGATTCACTGGGCGGGCCTTCCTGGGCGACGCGTTGGCGCAGCTTGGTGAACTGGTCCTGGAAGGCGAGGGCTTGCTTGCGCTCGTCCGGGGCCACCTCCTCGGGCATGAGCAGGGCGAAGAAGAGGGCGTGCTCCGACATGATGTCGGTGGCGAAGCGGGCGTCGGCCCACACCAGGTCGCGGGCGTTGCGGTTGTTGAGCTCCGCAAGGACCACGGGCTTCTCGTAGGGCGGCTCGACCTTGTCGGTGCCCGTGCGGGTGTAGGTGCGGAAGGCGGACACGTCCTGCTTCTCGCCACGGTAGGTCGTCACGGGACGGCCGCCCTTCATGGCGTCGGGGCGTTGCGAGGCCCTCGGCATTCGGCCTGGTTCCTGTCCGACGTGGGTCACGAAGCGCTGGGTCATGCCATCCCTCCCGGGGAGCAAGGGAATAGGCCGCGCCGTTAAGTGCGCTTCCCGCGGCAAACATGTCCGGATGCCGCAATGGGCCGCGGTCTCCACACGAAACCGTCCCCTCGGCTTCCTTGGGGCCTTCCCTTCCTTTGCCGGGTCGGAAGCGGGGAGGGGGTCTTGCAGAAGCGGGGAGGCCTAGCTGTCAGGAAGGGGGGGGTTCCCGATGCCGATTGCCCGCGCTCTGGTGTGGGCCCGGATTCTGCAAATCCGGCCAACAGGTGGAGTATAACGCCCGGGGGCTGTGGCTACATCGTTAGAGGAGGTCAAGCGGACCCGAACATCCGGTGCGCAACCAAGTCGGGTCCCATGCAATCCAGAAGCCCCCTGCATGGATACCCACATCGCATGAGCTACCACATGGCCGATAGGTTCCGATGTCCGTGCCTAGTCCATACCCACCAACTCCTACGGGAACCATGTCACCACAGTTTGTGCAGACTCCTCCTGTGTTAATATGGCAAGTCGATGAATTCCCATCCAACTCTATATGTTCGCCGTTAGCAAATCGGAATGCAATAGCATTCGCAGTAGGAAGAAGGGAAAGAAGGGAAAAGATAGCAATAAGGAGCAGTCGTTGAGCGGGTTGAATTCCCATAGTTTCCCAATCTTTTGGATGCAAAAGACTTATTAATATCCTCTCTTGACAGCCTCTCCAAGCGAGTATAGTCGGAATCTTTGTTGAAAGGCAATACTTGTGCGATGGGCCGCTCCACTTGTAGTCCTTGGCTTGGAGAAGGCACCATCAGCCTAAGTTTCCAAAAGCGTGCTCGGTCGGCGCCATCCCGCACACGAGGGGCGCGTCGGGGCAGGGCAGCCGCTCGACTGCGACGAGCTTGATGTAGAACACGAGGGCGGCGCCGTAGAGCGGGTGCGCCTCGTTGCCGGGGCGGGTGTAGGCGTCCTCCGGGGCGATGCGCACCACCCGCGCCGTGGTGGCGCTGAGGCCCTTGAGGGCGGCGTTGAAGCCGGGGATGGTGGTGGCGTAGCTCCACAGCGTGGCGTTGCCGGTGGGCGGCCCCAGCGCCGTGCCCTGCGTCGTCAGGGACCAGAGGGGGTCACGCTCGGCGCGGTCGCTGCCGTAGACGTAGACGGCCAGCGGGTCGCTGCCCCCCCAGGCGTACCAGGGGGCACGCGGCCACTGGGCGGCGTCCACCTGCTTGATGTTGGTGTAGAACAGGGTGCCGTTCTCCCAGAAGCCGGCGGCCATCACCTGCACGCCCATGCCGGGCTGCGCGGTGGGCCCGGCCTCGGGCACCTTGAGGTCCCAGGCGAGCTGGCCGCTGCGGCCGCTGTGGCAGGCGCCGACGGAGGCGGCCTCCTCGTGGGCCAGGGACCAGGCGCGCGTCAGCGTCGCGGCGCCGCCCCCCGGCTGCACCCGCAGGCGCTCCAGGACGGCGCCGCCGGGGGGAGCGGCAAAGCGGTCCACCGTGACGTTCCAGCCGGCGTCGACGCGGTACGCGGTGGTGGCCGGCTCCGCAGCGGGCCAGGAGAGCGCCAGCGTGTCCCACGGCTGCCCCGGGTCGGTGGCGAGGTAGCCCGCCGGCACCGGCAGGGTGAGGACCTTGACCTGGGGCGGCACGGCGCACTCGGGGGCGTCGAGGCAGCCCGCCAGGGGAAGGCAGAGCAGGACCGCCAGGAAGAGTGCCACCGCCCGCCGCATCGTTTCAACGACGTGGCTAGGGGCTATTTGGGCGTTGTCGGTTCGTGGCTGGACCCTTCAACATTATCCGCCGGCCAACCAAACCACGGATTGCACGGAGAGCGCTTTCCGACGCGCCCCCGCCCCAACCGTGGATTTCGTGGATGGCACAGATTTTCAGGCTCTCTCTGCAAAGAGTCCGAATCCGCGGGATTCGCGAAATCCGCGGTTGAGGGTAAGTTGCTGTGGCACAACCCTGCGTCCGTGCAATCCGTGCTTCAGCGGAGCGGGGTGAAAGCGCCACCCCCTAGGGTTCCAGGCGCCGCCGGGCCTCTTGGGTCTCGTGCCCCTGCTGGAAGTGGCGCTTGGCCTGCTCGGCGGTGACGCCGCTGCGGGTCAGGGCCGCGAGGTTGGCGCCTACCAGCCGGGCCAGCAGGAAGTTGTGCGTCGCCACCCGGCGCGGGTGGGCGCCGCCTGCGTCCAGCTCTGCGTGGCAGTCGCCCAGGAGGGTGGCCTGCTCCTCGACCGTGTGGACCTCGTTGCAGCGGGACGCGGCCAGCTCAAGGAAGCCCCGGTCGTAGCCGTCCTTGCCAAAGATGCCCTCGTCTGCGTCCTCGTCCAGCATGCTCTGGATGACCTCGCGGAGTTGCTCGCCGGGCTTGGCCGGCCCCGGCAGGACGCCGGCGCCCTGGGGAATCCCCCGCGCTTGGTCCGCGGCCATGTGGCAATGCTTGTACTTCTTGCCCGAGCCACAGGGGCAGGGAGCGTTGCGGAGATTGGCCATAGGGAGCGGTGGGCGAGGGGGCATAAAAACGCTGGCGCACCGCAAAAAAAAGCCCTGCGCTGCCTGCGGCGCGTCCGGGGTCGGGTGAGGCGCAACCCTTTCCGGCCGCCCCCTCTGCGCGGCGCGTGGACGTCACGGTCGTCGGGGGCGGGGCGCTTGGCTGCGGCGCGGCGCTGGCGCTGGCGGAGGCGGGCCACCAGGTCGAGCTGTGGGAGCGCACGACGCTGGGCAGCGCGAGCACGGCGAAGGCGGCGGGCATCCTGTCGTCGTTCGCGTGGTCCGACCCCGAGTACCGCCTCATCGCGGAGACACGCGGCCTCATCGGCGAGACCATCTCGCTCGCGCTTGCGGCCGGGGAGCGCAACGCGCGCGGGGCGTGGCGGCTGGCGCCCTCGCTCGTCGTGGCGCGCGGCGCGGGGCTGCGGCTGCTCGACCAGTTGCAGGACCGCGTCGAGCGGATGACGGAGGAGTGCGACCGCCTGGACGCGGCGCGGGCGGCGCGCGAGTTCCCCGCCGTGCGCTTCGAGCCGGGCGAGGAGTGCCTCGTTGCGCAGGAAGACGGCGTCATCGAGGCGGGGGACCTCCTGGTCGCGCTGCGGCAGCGGCTGGGGGACAACGGCGTCGTGCTGCACGAGGGCCGTGCACTGCCGTCGCTGGCCGAGGCGGGCCGGGCGGACCGCACCGTCGTCGCGGGCGGGGCGTGGACGAAGCCTTGGCTCGCCGCGCAGGGCGTCCCGCTCCCGGCGCTCGCCTACCGCACGCAGCTTGCGAGCCTGGCCATCGCGGACGCCGCGGAGGTGCCCATCGTGCACGACCTCCACCACCACTTCTACGCGCGGCCCGAGTCGGAGGGCTCCATGCTGGCGGGGGATGGGACGCAGTTGCGCCCGTTCGACCCCGAGGACTACAACGCGGCGGCGGACCCGGAGTTCATCGAGTCCATCGCCGAGCGCGTCGTCGCCCGCTTCACGCACGGCCACGCGGCGCGGGTGCGGGCCGGCTGGGCGGGGCTCTGCGTCGGGACGCCCGACCGGCGGCCGCTGTGCGGGGCCGTCCCAGGCAGCGACGGCGTCTTCGTGCTCACGGGCGACAACGGCTTCGGGCTGATGCGCAGCCTCGCGCTCGGGGTGCGGCTCGCGGAGGCCGTCGCCGGAAGGCCCGACCCCGCGCTCGACCCGGCGCGCTTTGGCTGGCCCCCGCCGCAGGAGTTCGCGCTGCGCGAGGGCTACGGCACGCCCTAGCGACGTTCCCACTTGGGCACTCTTTCCAGGTAGATGCTGCCCACCCCGTCGGGTTCATGGCATCCATGTCCATGGAGCGCCGCTGATGTCCACCCTGCTGGCCGTGGACGACGAGCCCGACATCCTGCAGGCGCTCGCCGCTTACCTCGAGGCGACGGTGCCCGGGCTGCGCGTCGCCACGGCCAGCTCCGGCGCGGCGGCTCTGGAGGCGCTGGAGCGCGAGGTGCCGGACATCGTCCTCTCGGACTACAAGATGC
>JBHELM010000261.1:0-5239 GCA_046352715.1 Thermoplasmatota archaeon
CTCCTGCACGACGCGGCCGGCTCGTACACCTGGGCGTTCTACGCTGCGTCGGCCATGGCGTTCGCAGCCACCCTGCTGTCGCTGGCCATCCGCGTCCCGGCCGCATCCCAGGGTGCCGCGCCTGCCGCGTCGGCCCCTGGCAACTCAGTGTAGGCCCCGCCGTGTCGTGGAGCGGTCGAGGCAGGGGGCGGCTTGGGATTTCCTTGGATTCAGTTTCCGCGAGTTCCGCGGCCTCCGCGGTCATTGCGCGGCTGGGCTCGGCGGAACCGCGGAAGTCGCGGAGAGCGCGGAATTCCTGTTGCTCCTAAATCCCAGGCCCCACGCTCGTTCCATCGCCCACGGCCTTCGCGCAGACGTTCCTGCACACCGCACAAGCCGCCGGAGCAGGCGAGGTCCCGGGGCGGCCCAGGAGCGACCGATGGCCCAACGAATCGAGGCAAGCGCGTGCGCCTTCGCGATTATATAGGGGGTGGTTGTCGCGAAGCCTGCACAGGCGATGCCCGTGCGCTGGAATGTGCCCCTGCTCCAAGAGCGCGACGGGTCCTGCATGGACCGCACACGTCGGCGGGTGAACCGGCCAACCGCGACCGCGTCCACGTGACGCACGCACCTCGGTGCAACCATGACCAACGCGTACCACCACATCGGAGAGACGTGGAAAGCCCACGAGAAGACCTTCGGCAGCGC
This sequence comes from Thermoplasmatota archaeon, assembly GCA_046352715.1. Classification (GTDB taxonomy): domain Archaea; phylum Thermoplasmatota; class E2; order JACPAO01; family JAHFTW01; genus JAHFTW01. The sequence continues at coordinate 688 of JBHELM010000261.1, forward strand.
CCAGTGGCAGCGCCTCGTCGCCTGGCGCGACGGCGAGTCCTTCGAGCGCGTCGAGAAGCCGCTGCGCCTCGACCGCGCCCGCAGCCTGGGCTACAAGGCCAAGCAGGGCATCATCGTCGTGCGCGCCCGCGTCCGCCGCGGCGGCCTCAACAAGGTCCGCCCCGTCCAGGGCCGCGTCCCCTCCAAGATGGGTGTGAACAAGATCACGATGCGCCAGAACATCCAGGCCATCGCCGAGGTCCGCACGGCCAAGCACTTCCCGAACCTCGAGGTCCTCAACTCCTACTGGGTGGGCGAGGACGGCAAGAACCACTACTACGAGGTCATCCTCGTGGACCCCTTCCACCCGTCCATCCGCAGCGACAAGGACCTCGCCTGGATCGCCACCCGCCCCGCCACCAACCGTGTGCTGCGCGGCAAGACCTCGGCGGGCCAGAAGCACCGCGGCCTGCGCCACAAGGGCAAGGGCTCGGAGCACACCCGCCCGTCCGTCCGCCAGAGCGGCGTCCGCGCTAAGGACAAGCTGCTGTGGAAGAAGCAGGACCAGGCGGTCAAGACGCGCCTGAAGCGCGCGTAAGGTTCGCCTCAAGCCAGGCGCACTCTCCCCTTTTCCTTCCTTCTCCCTTTTCTTTCTGTGGCCAAACCCACAGCGAACAGCTACGCGGGTGCAACCGGCAGAGGCGGTCGCGCCGAAGGCCCCGAGCGAGCGCAGAGCGCAGCGAACCCGTTTCGCCGGGGACGAAAGCCTGAAGGATTCCCTCGGGTGGTGGCGGCGCCAGCCATGGACTTCACGCCCACCCCCGAGCAGGAGCTCATCCGCTCCACGATGCGGGAGTTCGCCGAGACGGAGGTCAAGCCCATCGCGGCGCGGATGGACCTGGAGGACTGGTGGCCCGACACCCTGGTTCCCCGCATGGCGGCGCTGGGGCTCATGGGAATGACCGTCAAGGCGGAGCACGGCGGCAGCGGCCTCGACACCGTGAGCTACAACATCGCCATCGAGGAGATTGCCCGCGTCTCGGGCAGCCTGGCGCTCAGCCTGGCGGCGCACAACGGCCTCGGCATCAGCCACATCTACGGCCACGGCGACGCGGCGCAGCGCGAGCGCTACGTGCGGCCGATGGCGCAGGGCGAGACGGTCGGCGCCTGGTGCCTCACCGAGCCCGGCGCCGGCAGCGACGCCGCGGGCCTGCAGACCCAGGCGGTGCGCGACGGCGACGGCTGGACCCTCAACGGCCAGAAGCAGTTCATCACCAACGGCCACGTCGCCGGCGTCTTCACCATCATGGCCAAGACCGACCCCGCGGCGGGGCCGCGCGGCATCACCGCCTTCGTGGCCGAGCGCGGCGCCAAGGGCCTCCGCCTGGGGAAGAAGGAGGACAAGCTGGGGATGCGCGGCAGCATCACGAGCCAGCTCTACTTCGAGGACCTCTGGGTGCCCGACGACGCCGTGGTGGGCAGGGTCGGCGAGGGGTTCATCGGCACCATGCGGACGCTGGACGCCGGCCGCATCGCCATCGGTAGCCTAGCCTTGGGCCTTGCCCAAGGCGCCTTCGACGCCAGCCTCGCCTACGCCCAGGAGCGCAAGCAGTTCGGCAGGCCCATCGCGAGCAACCAGGCCATCCAGTGGAAGCTCGCCGACATGGCCACGCAGATTGACGCCGCCCGCCTGCTGCTCGCGCGCGCCGCGAGCCTCAAGGACCAGGGCAAGCCGTTCACGAAGGAGGCCAGCATGGCCAAGCTCTACGCCAGCGAGGTCGGCATGTGGGTCACCACCCAGGCCATCCAGGTCCACGGCGGCAACGGCTACACCCCCGACTACCCCGTCGAGCGCATGTTCCGCGACGTCAAGCTGTGCGAGATCGGCGAGGGCTCGTCGGAAGTGCAGAGAATGGTCATCGCCAAGTCCATCGGCCTTCGCTAGTCCGGTGCCGACCCCACCAAACCACGGATTCCACGGATGACACGGATTCGGTCCTGTCCGTGGAATCCGTGGTTTGGGAGTGGGCCGCTGGGCTCTGCGATTCCAAAAAATCACGGTGTCGCCACTCCAGAAGCATCAAATGCGGCGGGGCCGAATCTGCCGCGATGGCGCCGGAGCACACCGACGAGGCCTCCCTGACCAGCCTGGCCGCCCAGCTCGACGCGCTCGCCTCGGCGCCCCGCCTGGCGCTGCTGCACTCGCTGCGCGTCCCGCGTGAGCTGCACGACATCCGCATCCCGGCGCAGGGCAGCGGCCGGCCGCTCTCGCGCCAGACCGTCACGCACCATCTGGAGCAGTTGGAGGAGCTGGGCCTCGTGGTGCGGCTGGGTCCCGCCGGCGGCCACGGCGACCAGTTCCTGCTGCACCACGCCCGCCTGTTCGGGGTCATCGACGGCCTGCGGCGGCTGGCCCGCATCCGGCCCATCTCGCGCGAGGCGGTGACGGACGGCACGATGCCGGGGCCGCTGCCGGAGGACCCGCCGCTGCCGCCCCCGCCCCGCCTGGCAGTCGCCTACGGCCGCGAGGACGGCGCGGGCTTCAGCCTCGCGGGGAGGGTGGGGACGCGCTGGCGGCTCGGGCGCGCGCAGCCGTGCGAGATCCGGCTCGACCACGACCCCTACGCCTCCGCCGCCAACTCCGTCATCGAGCGCGCCGCGGAGGGCTTCGTCCTGGCCGACCTGCCCGGCAACCGCAACGGCACCTGGCTCAACTGGGAGCGGCTGGCGGCGGGGGAGTCGGTGCCGCTCGCCTCCGGCGACGTCGTGACCGTCGGGCGCACCCACCTGGTCTTCAAGGGATAGCGCGCGCTCGCGCTGGACCACCCTGCCCTGGCCCAAAGCCTGAAGTTTCTTCAAGGAGAGGAGCGTGGGAATCGCCGTGGAGTCCGCAGTGGTCGTCGCCGGGTGCCGCACCCCCATCGGGAAGTTCCAGGGCGCCCTCTGCAGCCTCAAGGCGACGGAGCTGGGCGCCATCGCGGTGCGGGAGGCGGTCCGCCGCTCCGGCCTGCGGCCCGAGCAGGTGCAGGAGGTCATCCTCGGCAACGTCCTGCAGGCGGGCCTCGGGCAGAACCCGGCCCGGGCGGCGGCGCTCGGCGCAGGCATCCCCGAGACAGTCCCCTCGTTCACGGTCAACAAGGTGTGCGGCTCCGCGCTCAAGGCCATCATGCTGGCCGCGCAGGCCATCAAGGCCGGCGACCGCACCGTCGTCGTGGCGGGCGGCATGGAGTCGATGAGCAACGCGCCGCACCTTCTGCTGGGCAGCCGGCACATCCGCCTCGGCGACGCCAAGCTGGTGGACTCGATGATCCACGACGGCCTGTGGGACCACTACAACGCCTTCCACATGGGCGAGACCGGCGAGATTGTCGCCGAGCGCTTCCACGTCAGCCGCCAGGACGCCGACCGCCTGTCGGTGCGCAGCCACCAGCGCGCCGCCGCGGCGCAGAGGGCAGGCCGTTTCCATGAGGAGATTGTCCCCGTCCCCGTGCCGCCGCGCAAGGGCCCGCCGGTGCAGGTCACGCAGGACGAGGGCGTCCGCGCCGACTCCGACGAGGCTGCGCTCGCCCGGCTCCGCCCCTCCTTCCGCGAGGGCGGCCAGGTCACCGCCGGCAACTCCAGCCAGATCTCCGACGGTGCCGCCGCCGTGGTCGTGGTGGCCAAGTCGTTCGCCCTCCTGCACAAGCTGCCCATCCTCGCGGAGGTCGAGGGCTACGACGCCAGCGGCACCAAGCCCGAGTGGGTCATGGAGGCCCCCATCGCCTCCGTCCGCGGCCTCCTCAAGGCGACCGGCAAGGGCGTGGCGGACATCGACCTCTTCGAGCACAACGAGGCGTTCGCCAGCGCCTCCTGCGCCGTGCAGAAGGAGCTGGGCATCCCCGACGACAAGTTCAACGTCAACGGCGGCGCGGTCGCCCTCGGCCACCCCATCGGCGCCTCCGGGGCGCGCGTCCTGCTGACCCTGGCCCACGAACTGCGCCGGCGCGGCGGCGGCCGGGGCGTGGCCACCCTGTGCCTCGGCGGCGGCAACGCGGTGTCGATGATGGTCAAGGTCCCCAAGGAGTAGGGAAGGGCCCAGGGCGGGCGCGCTTCCGGCGGCTTTTGTAGTCCTTCCCGCTTGCGGTGCCGAGCGTGGCCCATGGTCCGGACCCTGATCCGCAAGAGCTACCCGCTGCTGAAGTTCCTGCTCCCGCTGGCGCTGCTGGTGCTGGCCGTCGGCATCTTCCTGTTCTTCACGCATGAGACGGCCTGCACGCAGGAGCTGGTGTCCAACGGCGAGTCCTGCACCCTCGGCGGCACCTACCGCGACCACCCCACGATGGTGCTGCTGCCCTACGTCATCGCGGCGGCACTCCTCGCCATCGCCGGCCTCGCCTGGCGCCGCAAGGAGAAGTACACCCTCGTCTTTCCCACCGACCAACTCCAGGGCAAGAGCCGGCAGGAGCTCCAGAAGGTCCTCGACGGCCTGGAGGAGGCGCGCGCCAAGGGCGACATCACGCAGGAACGCTACACGAAGGCCCGCGACCGCGTCCTAGCCGAGATGAAGCAGGGTGCTGCGGCCAAGTAGCGCCCC
>JBHELM010000262.1:0-5032 GCA_046352715.1 Thermoplasmatota archaeon
GCGAGCTCCTCGACCCCAACCTCGACATGGAGGCCGACCTCGGCATCGACACGGTGAAGCAGGCGGAGATTTTCGGCGCCATCCGCGAGGCGTACGGGCTTCCCCAGGAGGAAGGCATCCAGATCAAGGACTACCCGACGCTTGCCAAGGTCGCCGGCTACGTCCAGGAGCGCATCGGTGGCGCCTCCCACCCGCAGCCCTCGCTGCAGAGCCTCGCGGTCGTGGCGGCCTCGCCCCGGCCCGAGGCCATCACGTCCGAGGGGTTGCCCGTCGCGCCGTCGCACTCGCTGGACGAGGACGTGCTGCACCGCCTCATCGCCCTCGTCGCGCAGAAGACCGGCTACCCCGTAGAGCTGCTCGACCCGAACCTCGACATGGAGGCGGACCTCGGCATCGACACGGTGAAGCAGGCGGAGATTTTCGGCGCCATCCGCGAAGCCTACTCCCTGCCGCCGGAGGAGGGAATCCAGATCAAGGACTACCCGGCCCTCGCCAAGGTGGCAGGCTACGTCCAGTCCCGCCTGTCCGGCTCTCCCGCCCCCGCCCCCAACCGAACCACGGAGACCACGGATGCAGCGTCCTCCGTGCAATCCGTGGAATCCGTGGTTTCGTCGGGCGGCGGCGGGGTCAACGAGGCCGACGTCCTGCAACAGGTCATCCGCATGGTCGCCGCGAAGACCGGCTACCCCGCCGAGATGCTGGAGCCCGACCTCGACATGGAGGCGGACCTCGGCATCGACACCGTGAAGCAGGCGGAGCTGTTCGGCGAGGTCCGGCAGACCTACGGCATCCCGCTCCTCGAGGGCCTGCTCATCAAGGACTACCCGACACTGCGCAAGGTCGCCGGCTTCGTGCTGGCCCACGCGCCCGGGGCCAGCGGCGCGAGCGTTCCGCCTCCCCCCCCCGCGATGGCCCCGCCAGCCGCGGTCCTGCACCAGCCCGCGCCGCCCCGCGCCGCTGCTCCTCCCCCACGAATCACGAACCCCACGGAACGCACGGATTCGGCACCGTCCGTGGAATCCGTGGTTTCGTCGGGGCGCGCGCAAATCCTGCGCCGCGTCCCGATGGTCCGCCCCGCGCCGCTCCCCGAGCAGCGCAACGACCTGCGGCAGGGCACAATCCTCCTCGTCGGCGAGGCGGACCACACGCTGGCCGAGGCGCTCGTCGCCGCCGGCTGGAAGACCACCACGCAGCCCGGGCAACCCATCGTCGGCATCGTCGCCGTCGCCGCGCGCCCCGGCCCCACCGCCCAGGAGCGCGCCGGAGCGCTGTTCGACGCCGCCAAGGCGCACCGCGCCGAGCTTGGCGCAGGCTCCTTCGTCTGCGTCGTGACCCGCCAGGACGGCGCGCACGGCCTCCAGCACGTCCGCGACCCCACGATGGCCGCGCTCGCCGGGCTGGGCAAGGCGCTCAAGAAGGAGTTCCCGCAGAGCATCGCCAAGGTCATCGACGTCCACCCGGAGTCCGGCGACGTGGCGGGGAAGGTCGTCGCGGAATTGCAGCGCGGCGGCCCCCGCACAGAGGTCTCCTACGGCCGCGACGGCGCCCGCTTCGTCGTCGAGGTCGCGCCCCAGCCGCTGCCCGACGGCGAGGTGGACGTCGCCGGCAAGGGCCTCGTCGTCTCCGGCGGCGCGCAGGGCATCACCGTGGAGCTGTTGGCCGCGCTCGCGCCGCAGGGCCCCAGGCTGCTGCTGCTTGGCCGCACCGACCTTCCCGACGAGGCCGCCCAATGGGCCGCTCTTGATGGGGCCAGCTGGAAGGCGATGGAGGCCCGGGTGATGGAGGAGCTGAAGGCGCGCGGCGAGCGCGTCACGCCAGTCGCCATCCAGAAGGCGCTCTCCCCCCGCCAGAAGGCCGCCGAGGTCCACCGCAACCTCGCCCGGCTGCAAGACCTGGGCGCCACCGTCCTCTACGCCCCCGTCGACGTCACCGACGCCAAGGCCGTCGCCGAGGCGGTGTCCTGGGCCCGCTCGCGGTGGGGCAAGGTCGACGGCGTCCTCCACGCCGCCGGCGTCGAAATCTCCAAGGACCTCGCGAGCAAGGACCGCGCGCAGTTCGACGCCGTCTTCAACGTCAAGGCGAAGGGCTGGGACGCCCTCATGGCCGCGACCCGCGACGACAAGCTGGAGGTTCTCATGGCCTTCGGCAGCGTCGCGGGCCGCTTCGGCAACCTCGGCCAGACCGACTACAGCGCCGCGAACGAGTACCTCGCCAAGGCCGTCAAGGCCGAGGCCGTGCGCCGCAAGAGCCTCGTCGGCACCACCATCGCGTGGGGCCCGTGGGGCGAGGTGGGCATGGCGACGAAGGGCAGCATCCTGCAGATCATGCACGCCTCCGGCGTCACGCCCATCCCGACGGCGGCGGGTGTCGCGATGTTCCTGCGCGAGCTGGCGCAGCCCGGCGTCCGCGAGTGCGTCGTGGCCGGCGAGCTGGGCGCCATCGACGCGGACGCTCAGGTGGTCGAGAAGGGCTGGGACCTCGCGCTCGCCATCGCCAACCAAGTCCGCGCCGACCGCGCCGCGCGCTTCCGCCTGCTGGAGTCCGTCGACGCCATCTCGCCCGACCAGTTCCTCGAGGCCACGGTCGCCGTGGACCAGGCCCGCGACCCCGCGATGCGCGACCACCGCGTCGACGGCGTCCCCTACCTGCCCGGCGTCTTCGGCCTGGAGGCGTTCGCGGAGGCGGGCCTGCTGCTCGCGCCCAAGGACGCCACCTTCCTCGGCGCCGAGGACGTGCGCTTCGCCCTGCCGCTGAAGCAGTTGAAGGCCGCGCCCGCCAAGGGCAAGGTGTCGGCCCGCGTCACCTCGAAGCCCGGCGCCGCGACGACCGTCATCCGCTGCACGCTCACCTCGCAGTTCGCCGGCCCCGACGGCCGCCCCGTCGGCGAGCCCAAGCTGCACTTCGAGGCGACGCTGCGCTTCGGCACGCTCGCCACGTCGCCCAAGGCCGCGCCGCCGCAGGTCGATGGCACGCTGCGCCGCGACGGCATCTACCCGCCGTTCTTCCACGGCCCCAGCTTCCAGGTGCTCGAAGCGGCCGGGCCGCTGGCCCCCGAGGCCGCCGCGCTGTTCCGCGACCCGACCGAGCAACAGTTCGGCGCCGGGCCAGCGGAGTTCACGGCGCACCCGATGGTGGCGGAGGCGCTGTTCCAGTCGTGCGGCCTCGCCACGCTGGTCAACGAGAAGGCGATGAGCCTGCCCGCTGGCATCAAGAAACTGGAGTCCTGGCACACCGGCCCGCTGCCCCCGCAGATTCTCCTGCGCGGCAAGCCCACGGGGCGCGACGCCAACGGCAACCGCACCTTCGACGCCGAGGCCGTGAGCGCGCAGGGCCACCTCTTGGTCCGCCTCACCGGCTACGCGATGGTGGAGACCGGCCCCGCGCCGCAGCCTGCAGCCCCAGCGATTCCGCTTCCCGAGATTCCAGGAATCCACTTCGCCGCCGAACCAGTGGCCGACGCGCCGCTGGACGACCGCTTCAGCGCCGCCGAGAAGGCCCAGCACGCCAAGTTCCACGTCCCCAAGCGGGCGCAGGAGTGGCGCGCCGGCCGCCTCGCCGCCAAGCAGGCGGTCGCCATGCTGAGGCCCGCCCGCCCCGCCGACGTCGAGGTGCGCGGCGACGAGAACGGCAAGCCCATGGTGTTCGTGGCGGGGCAGCCCGCCGACCTGCGCCTCAGTCTCACGCACCGCGGCGGCCTCGCCGTCGCCGCCGTCGCCGCGTCGCCGCTCGGCATCGACCTGGAGACCGTCGAGCCCAAGCCGCAATCGTTCCTCGAGGAGGCATTCGCCGTCGCCGAGCTGAAGGAGCTGCTCGACGCCTCCGGCCGCGGCGAGGACATCGCCCAGCAGGTCGCCTGCCTGTGGACCGCGAAGGAAGCCGCCCTCAAGCGCGCGGGCGTCGGCCTGCGCTCCGACCTGCGCGCCCACGAGGTCGAGCCGGACGGCCAGGGCGGCGCGGTCGTGACCGGGCCCTCGGTCGGGCGTGTCGGCGTCCGCTTCTTCTCCCTCGACGGCAAGGTCCTGGCCGTGAGCGCCCCAAGCCTCGACCCGCGGGGGCGCTGACCGATGTGGAAACCACGAATTTCACGAATCGCACGAATGGAGGGTTCTTCGTGAAATTCGTGCAATTCGTGGTTCCGAAGGTGGTCGAGTGGGGCACTCCCACGAAGGTTGCGGTCGCCGCCGGCTTCGCGGGCGTGCTCGGCCTGCTGTCGCAGGTCTCCATCCCCGTCCCGTGGACGCCGGTGCCGCTCACGCTGCAACTCTTCGGCGTCCTGCTGGCCGGGACGATGCTCGGCCCCCGCTACGGCGCGCTCTCGGTCCTTCTTTACCTCGCCGTGGGCGCTCTCGGCCTCCACGTCTTCGCGCCGAGCGCCGACCCGTTCAACTCCAGTGAGGTGGTCTCCGGCGACCGCTGGCGCGTCCTCGTCCCCGACCTCGCGCGCCACACCGGCTTCACCGCCGGCTACCTCGTCGGCTTCCTGCCCGCAAGCCTGTTCGTCGGCGGCTACCTGCGCCGCCGCGAGGCCGGGATGCCCGCCCAGTGTGCCCGCCGCGTCGCCTTCGCGCTGGTCCTTGCGCTGGCGAGCGCCTCGGCCGCCGTCTTCTTCCTCGCCAAAGGCAACACGTTCGCGGGCGACGGCTCTGCCGCCTCCTACTCCAGCACCCTTGACGTCCTGTGGGCCTTTGTGGCCGCCGCTGCGGTCGCCGTCCCCGGGGTCGCCTGGTGGCTGCTCCGCTACCCGACCAAACCACGAATTTCACGAATTGCACGAAACTCCCCGGTTCGTGAACTTCGTGCAATTCGTGGTTCGGTTGGGGCCGAAGCCCTGAACCTTTACGTCGTGCTGCTCGCCGCCGTCGCCCTCATCCACCTCTGCGGCGTCCTCGTCCTGGCGCCCACCCTCGGCCTCACCTGGACCAAGGCCGTCGCCCTCGGCTCGACCGTGTTCCTGCCGTTCGATGCCCTCAAGGCGGGCGCCGCGGTCGCCCTGGCGCTCCCCTTCCTGCCCACCCGCCAACCGGCCCCCACC
>JBHELM010000263.1:0-3610 GCA_046352715.1 Thermoplasmatota archaeon
CCCTCGCCCCGCCGCTGCCCGACCCCGGCGCCCCCTCCGCCCCCGCCGTCGTGGGCCCTGTCTCCGTGACCGGGAAGGTCGAGGGCGCCGTCGCCGGCACCGCGGCCACCCTCGTCCTCGCCGCGAAGGACCTCGCCGGCAACCCGTACCAGCACAGCGAGCTCGACGTTGAGGTCCGCGACGCCAAGGGCGCCACCCTGCTGTGGACCAAGCTGCACACCCACGGCGACGGCCTGTTCCCGCTCACCCTCGCCTTCCCCGCGGCGGGCGACTACACGCTGCGCATCGCGCCCAACGCCCTCGACGGCGCCCCGGCGAGCTACTTCGACGGCTCCGCCGCCACCGCCATCGCCGTCAAGGTCGGCGCGGGCCCCGGCCTCCCCGCGCTCCCCCTCGTGCCCACCGCGGACGACACCACGCACGCGGCGCCCGGCGCCGGCCTCCCGCTGCTGGCGGGCCTCCTCGGCCTCGCGGTCCTGCTGCGCCGCCGCTGAAGCTCCTCGCTTATATCGGACCGCGCCGCTGGGCCCGCAATGGCTGACGTGGCGCCGGTGTTCCTGGCCCTGGCGGCGCTCACGCTGGCGGGCTTCGGCGCGGGGCGGTTCTTCGAGCGCACCCGCTTCCCCGACATCCCGCTTCTGCTCGCCCTTGGCCTCCTGGTGGGTCCGCTCAACCGCTGGGCGGCCGGGCACGGCTTCGGCTCGGGGGAGCTGGCGCGCGCCCTCGACCCGGCGCGGCTGCACGACTGGACCCCGTTCATCACGGGGCTCGCGCTGGTGGTGCTGCTGTTCGACTCGGGGATGCAACTGGACTTCCAGGCGTTCCGCCGCAGCCTCGGCCCCGCCATCCTCCACACCTTCCCCAACTTCGTCCTCAGCGTCGTGGCCGCCACCCTGGTGGCCCACGGGCTGCTCGGGATGCCGTGGCTGGTGGCCGCCGCCCTCGCCGTCGCGCTGGTGAACGTCGACCAGGCGGTGAGCGCGGGGGTGCTGCGCCGCATGCGCATCGGCGATGACCTGCGCTCCATCTACTTCGTCGAGATGGCGCTCTACGACCTGCTCACCATCCCCATCCTGGTGGCGCTCATCAAGGTGGCCAGCGGCATCGACGCCGGCTTCTCCATGGGGGAGGTGCTGCGCTCCTTCGCCGCGATGGCCTCGGTCTCGTTCGCCATCGGCCTGGCGGGCGGCATCTTCTGGCTCTACGCCCTGCGCCGCCTGCACGGCCACCCCAACTCCTACATGCTGACGTTCGCGATGACGCTGGGCGTCTACGGCGTGAGCCAGGTGCTCGGCGGCTCGGGCGCGCTGAGCATCCTGCTGTTCGGCCTGCTGGTGGGCAACCGCGCGGCACTCCTGCACCGCTTCGGCCACATCCGCGACGTCGACGCCGAGCACGAGAAGGTGCAGCTCTTCCACGACGAGATCACCTTCTTCGTCCGCACCCTGTTCTTCCTCTTCCTCGGCATCAGCTTCCGCCTCGGCCCCGAGGTGCAGTGGCCCGCCTCCGCCCCGCTGCTGGGCTGGCTCGGCGACGCCAACGCCCTGGCCGTGGCCGCCGCCCTCCTGCTGCTCGGCGCACTCGTCGTCGCGCGCTACATCCCCGTGCGGCTGCAGGCGGTGCGCCACCCCCGCCGCCTCGCCCTCTTCCCGGTCTTCGGGCGCGGCCTCGACACCGCCGTCCTCGCCACGCTGCCGTTTCTCGCCGCCGCCTACGTCCCCGGCACCTCCTATTACGGCCTCTTCGCGCCCTGGGAGGCCATCTTCACCAACCTCGCGCTGCTGTGCATCCTCCTGACGGTCATCGCCTCCAGCCTCCTCGTCTTCGCGCGCGAACGGGCGCTCGGCGAGGCGCCGGACGAGGAGACCGTGGTCCGGTCACGCAAGGCGTAGCGGCCCCGCTCAAATCACGCCGGTGGCCTTGCAGAGGTCCTCGGCCGCCTTCTTCGTCAGCCCGGACTCGCCGAGGATGGTGTAGCGCTCGGGGCGGATGGTGTGGCAGGTGGTGAGCGCCTCGATGACCTTCTTCGGGGGCACGCCGAGCTGCTTGGCGGTGGTGGGGGCGCCAATCTCCTGCAGCGCCTGCCGGATCTCCTCCCAGTCGCCGCCGTGCAGGTGCATCATGAGGAGGCTGCCGACGCCCACCGTCTCGCCGTGCATGGGGCCGGGGCTGAGGCGGTCGATGGCGTGGCCGAAGAGGTGCTCGGCGCCCGAGGCGGGGCGGCTGCTGCCGGCGACGGCCATGCTGACGCCGGAGACGACGAGGCTCTTGACGACGAGCCAGCACGCCTCCTCGATGCCGGGCTTGATGACGCTGGTGTTCTCGATGACCTGCTCGGCGGCGGTGCGGGCCAGGACGGCGGCGAAGGAGCTGTACTCCTCGGCCTTGAGGCGGTGCGCGAGCTTCCAGTCCAGCACGGCGGTGAGGTTGCTGATGACGTCGGCGCAGCCCGAGGCCAGCATGCGGTAGGGGGCTTTCGCGATGGTGGCGGTGTCGGCGACGATGGCGGCAGGGGGCTTGGCCTCGACGCTGACGCTGCCAGTGGTCTCCTTGATGCTGGCGCGCCCGCTGCAGATGCCGTCGTGGCTGGCGCTGGTGGGGGCGGAGACGAAGGCGGGGCCGTGCTCGAAGGCGGCCAGCTTGGCGACGTCGATGACCGAGCCGCCGCCGGCGCCGACGTACCACGCGGCGCCCACCCGCTTGCCCACCCGCATCGCGGCCTGGACGGACTTCATGGTCGCGCCGGGGGACTCGTAGAAGTGCGGCTCCATCCCGGCGGCCTCCAGCGCGGTTTGGACGCGGGGGCCGATGAGCTTGCGGGTGGTGGCGTCCACTACGACGACGCCGGGGGACTCCAGCTCCAGGTCCGCGACCACCTCGCCGAGCGCGTCGATGGCGTTGGAGCCCACGAGGACGTGGCGCGGGAAGACCATGTGCTTGAGCTTCTCGGAGGAAGCCATCGCGGCGCCCACCCGCTCCCCGGTTGTAAAGGGCGCGGGTCGCGGCCTCTGGCGCGACGGGGGGAGGCCAGCACGCTGTCGGCGTTCGCCGTCGCCCCCACGGGCCGCGGAGGACGCGGAACCCGCGGAAGATTCGGCTTTCCGTGGTTTTCGCGCCTTCCGCGGTTCGGCGGGGGCATCCAATGGTTCATCCCCACCCTTGGAATCGCGGCGCAATGCCCGACATCACCCACGACGACGCCGCGGTCCGCCGCCTCCTCTCCGGCAAGCCTCGCATCGCCGTGGTGGGCGCCTCGCCGAACCCGGCGCGCGACTCCCACCGCATCTTCGTCTACCTCGCGCGGCACGGCTACCCGGTGACGCCCGTGAACCCGACGACGCCGGAGGTGGAGGGCGTGCCGACGGTGCCGGACCTGAAGGCGGCCGCGGCGCAGGGCCCCATCGACATCGTGGACGTCTTCCGCGCCGCCGACCAGGTGGGGCCGGTGGTGGACGAGGCCATCGCGGTGGGGGCCAGGGCGGTCTGGTTCCAGCTCGGCGTGGTCAACCCGCCCGCCATCGCGAAGGCCGTCGAGGCTGGCCTCGCCGTCGTCGTGGACCGGTGCATCAAGGTCGAGCACGCCCGGCTCCTTTGAGGAACGGGCGTGGTC
>JBHELM010000264.1:0-8291 GCA_046352715.1 Thermoplasmatota archaeon
CCCTCTCCTCCCCGCCCCCGCCAGCCGGGACAGCAACGCCGATGAGCGGGGACGCGGCTGCCCAGGGCATGGAGGAGCCGCGCCGCTGGGGCCTCGTCCTTGGCGTGACCGGCCTGATGGCGGGGGCGCGGGCGATGGACCTGCTGAGCACCCGCATCCTCGACCGTTCGCTGGCGGGGGAGCAGAACCTTCTGCACCAGGCGTTCGGCGCCGGGCTCGACGTCCTGGTGGCGGTGAACCTGGCCGTGGTGGCCGGGCTGGCGTTCCTGGTGGCGCGCTCGGTGCGGCTCCAGCCCCGCGTGCAGCCGGCGCCGCCGGGGCTGGGGCTCAACGGCTTCCTGTCGGCGTTCCTCTTCGCGGGGGAGCATCCGTGGTGGACCATCGCGTGGCGGCGGCCGGGCCGGACGCGGGCGAGGTGGCTCCTGGGCCGGATGGTGCCGTGGCCGACGGTGGGCATCAGCGTCCTGGCGGTGGTGGGCAACGGGGCGGCGCACTCCGGGGAGCCCTATGCCTCGGTGTGGGGGGCCCTCATCGGGTCGCCGGCGCGGCTGCTGGCGACCTTCACGGCCTTCATCCTGCTGGTGCTGGCGGCGTGGCTGCTGTGGGAGTACGCCCTCTACCGGCTCTCCCGGCGCGCCGCGCGGCAGGCGTGAGGGCTCAGGGGGAGGACATCTGCTCGAAGTAGCGGGTGAGGGCCGTGCTGACGATGGCCGAGAAGTTCTCCCGCTTCTTCATGCGCGCGTAGTGCAGCTTCAGGATCTGCTCCACGGGCAGTTTGACCTTGACCTCCCGGGTGCCATCCTCCAGGGACGGCTGGGGGGGCACAGGTGGCACGATGATGGGTTGTGGGGTGCTCACGGGTCACCAACCCCCACAGCCTCGCCCCGCTAGTTCGGATGTTGTCTGTCGTTCGTGGACAGGCCGACAGCCCTGCGCTGCGCAGAGGTGTCCATCAAAGGATGCCGACGTGCGGCAGGCCCCACAGCACCAGCAGGCCGGTGCCGACCCCCGTGGCGACGTTGACGGCGGCGTGCAGGGCGGCCCCCTCGATGCGCCCCCCCTGCACTAGCTCGAAGAAGAGGCCGGCGGCGACCCCGTGGATGGCCACCAGCGCCAGCAGGACCTCCTGCGCCAGGCCGATGTCGTGCGCCGGGACGAGGGTGAACAGGCCCTCCTGGAGGGCGCCGCCCCCGGTCTGGCTGAAGGTGTCGGTGAGCTTGGCCAGGATGCCGGAGCCCATCAGCAGGACGAAGGCCATGCCGATGCCGAGGCCCAGCAGGAGCCCCTTGAACGTCCCGGCGGTGGCGCGGCGGGCGGTGCGCAGCGACAGCACCTCGAGCATGTTCTGGCTGATGATGGCGCTAATGGGGCCGGGCTTGCCGCCGGCGGCGAGGCCCTGCACGAACATGTCGGAGAAGGAGTCGATGAGGCGGCTCTCGGTCTGCTCGCCGAAGGAGTGCCAGGAGCGCCGGTCGTCCACCTGCCACATCAGGCGGCGGTGGAGGGCGCGCACGGGGGTGGTGAGCTCGCCCAGGTTGTTGGCCTGCAGGTTGCCCAGCACCCCCCGGATGGCCCCGCCCCGCGCCGCCGCGGCGGCCCCCAGGCTGCGGATGAAGGCGGGGTAGTCGGCCTCGCGGCGGCGGATGGCGGCCTCCTCGCGGTCGGCGTAGACGCCGGGCACGACCATCGGGATGGCGGCCACCAGCAGGGCGGGCCCCAGGCCCCACAGCAGGAAGGCGACGACCCCGAGGAGGGCGGCGGCGCCCGCGCTGGCGAGCAGGATGCGCTGGAGCTGGCGCTCGAAGCGGGTGCGGATGGGCCGGGTGGGGGAGAGCTCGTCGTGCGGGAGGCGCTCCAGCAGGACGACCCCCAGCAGCAGCTCCAGCAGGACGGTGAGGCCGGCGACGGCGGTGGTGAAGACGAGGGCGCTGCCGCCGGCGAACAGGGGAAGGATGGTGGCGAAGATGGAGAGGAACCCGACGGTCATCAGCGAGTTGGTGTAGAGCTCCTTCCAGGACTCGATGCGCAGCAGGTCGGCCTCGTAGAGGCTGCGGTAGTCGTCCATGACGACGCGCTGCTCGCTCATCAGGAACCCCTCCAGCGACTGGCCGGACTCGAGGGAGTGCGCGAGGCGGAGCAAGAAGGCGGAGAAGGTCCGGGACGGCGTGGAAAGCGCCACGGCGCGCACCGCGTCGGCGAGGCCCAGGCCCCACTCGGTCGTGAGGCGCAGGATGCGGCCCATCTCCGCCGCGGTCTCGGGATACTCCTTGTTGGCGGAGAGGAGGTGCAGCAACTCCTGGCGCGGCAGGTTGGAGGTGGCGAGGACGCCGAAGTGGGTGATGAAGAACGGCAGGTCGTCGTCGATGCGGGCGCCGCGCCGGTTGGCCAGGATGCGGGGCGCGGCGGCGACCACGGCGGCCAGGACCCCTCCCGCGGCGGCGGAGAGCAGGAGGACCGGCAGGCCGTGGAAGGGCGTCACGGCGAAGACCAGGAGGAAGACCGCCACCCCCGCCCCGGTGGGCCAGAGGAGGCGCTTGCCCTTCCCGTGGAGGGCAGCCAGCGCAGCCAGGTCCAGCTTCACACGTATGCCTCCTGCTCCTCGAGCGGGAACGGCAGCGCCTTCTCACCGTGCACGGCGACCTCCATGAAGATGCGGGCCACCTCGGCGGCGTCCACGATGTTGCGCGCCACCATCTCCTCCAGGATGCGGGCGCGGCGCTCCAGGATGCCGTAGACCTGGCGGGTGTCCTCCATCCCGAGCAGGGGGGCGACCTTCTTCTCCAGGATGTGGCTGTTGTTGAGGCCCTGGAAGTTGAGGCGGTCCTCCTGGAGGTCGTAGGCGAAGACCGGGATGGCGACGACGCCCTCGGGGGAGCTGCTGGCGATCTCGACGATGCGGGTGACGCGGCGCACGCGGCGGCCGTTCACCAGGCGCGACTCCTGGAACAGCGCGACGTTGAGGTTGTCGATGAAGGTCATGGGGACGCTCATCGGGGCGGCGCCCAGCCGCTGCACGAGGGTGGTGGCGTCGGTGGCGTGGAACGTGGCGAGGGTGGCGTGGCCGGTCTGCATCGCCTGGAACGCGACCGCCCCCTCGGCGCCGCGAATCTCGCCCACGACGATGTAGTCGGGGCGGCTGCGCAGGGCGGCGCGCAGCAGGTCGAACATCCGCACGTGCCCCTCGGGCGGCCCGGTCTCGCGGGTCAGCAGGCGCTGCCAGACCTGGTGCGGCGGCCGCACCTCCGGCGTGTCCTCCGCGCTGTAGATCTTGCCGCGCGGGTCGATGAACGGCAGCAGCGCGTTGAGGGTGGAGGTCTTGCCGCAGGCGGCCTCGCCGCACAGGAACATGCTCATCCCCTGCTGCAAACAAATCCAGAGGTAGGCGGCGGCCTCGGCGCTGAGGGTGTTGAGCTGGATGAGGCGGGTGATGCTCAGGGGGGCGTCGTTGCCGCGCCGCAGGCTGACGCTGGCGCCGCGCCGCGAGACGTCCTCGGAGTAGACGAGGTTCAGGCGGCTGCCGTCGGGCAGCACCGCGTCGACGATGGGGGTGGAGTCGCTCACCGGCCGCCCCAGCCGCTCGCACAGCAGGCGCAGGAAGCGCACCAGCTCGACGGGCTCGGTGAAGCGCACGTTGGTGGGCATCATGCCGAAGACGGAGTGGATGACGTAGACGGGGTTGGTGCCGACGACGTGGATGTCCTCCAGGTGGACGTCGCGCAGCAGGTCGTCGAGGGGCCCGTAGCCGGCCATGTCCTGCAGCAGGCGGTTGGCGACGGGGTCGGTGGCCGGGTCGGCGCCGTGCCGCAGCCGGCGCAGGATGGCGAGCAGGGCGTCGCGCAGCGTCCCCTCGCGCGGCCGGTCCCCCTGGCGGGCGGCCTCGGCGGCGACGCGCTCGCGCAGGCGGGCCACTTCGGCGAGCCCGTCCGGGCCCAGTTCCGGCTCCACCAGGTCGTAGCGCCACTGGCCCCCCTCGCGCCGCACGTGCGCCCACGCGCCGGGGCCGACGGGGTAGACCACGTCCTCGGAGCCGTGCGAGAGGGCGTTGGCGCTGGCCAGGACGGCGGGGGCGCGGCCGGTGCGGGCCCGGTAGCGCTCCAGGTGGCCGATGAGCGGGTCCGCCGCGCTCACGCAGGCGGCCTCCGGCTCGACTCGATGGCCTCCAGCGTCGGCTGGTAGTCGAACTGGCCCCGGCCCACCATGTCCTCCAGGATGGCGCGGCGGCGGTCCAGCTCGTCGTACACCAGCCGCGGGTCGGCGAGGCCGAGGCGGGGGGCGACCAGGGACTCCAGGACGTAGGAGTTGTTCTTGCCGCTGAACTCATGCACGTCCTGCACCGGGTCCCAGCGGAACACCTGGCGCGTCACCGGGCTCTTGAGGCGTCGCGAGTAGCCCTCGATCTCCTCCACCTCGATGACGCGGCGCAGGCGGCGGCCGCCGACGTGGACGGCGAGCTGCACCAGGACGACGTTGAGGTTGGGCATGAACTGGGGCGGGACGCTGATGGGCGCGCTGGTCATGCGCTGGATGAGCTTGCCGACGCTGGAGGCGTGGAAGGTGGCGTAGGTCGGGTAGCCGGTCTGCATCGCCTGGAACGCGACGGCGCCCTCGACGCCGCGGATTTCCCCCACGATGATGCGGTCCGGGCGGCTGCGCAGGCCCACCTTCAGCAGGTCGCCCATGTCCACCTTGGAGCCGGAGTCGGCGCTGTCGCGGGTGACGAGCTGCTGCCAGTTGCCGTGCGGCGGCCGCACTTCCGGGGTGTCCTCCGCCGTCAGGATTTTCGCGTCCTTGGGGACGAACGGCAGCAAGCCGTTGAGGGTGGTGGTCTTGCCGCTCGCGGTCTCGCCGCTCACGAAGACCGACATGCCGTTCTCCATGCAGAGCCAGAGGTAGGCGCCGATGGTGGCGTCGAAGGTGCCCCACGCGATGAGCTGGGTCACGGCGGTGGGGACGTCGCTGAACTTGCGGATGGTGAAGCTGGAGCCGCCGACGCTGATGCCCTCGCTGTAGACGATGTTGATGCGGCTGCCGTCGGCGAGCGCGCCGTCCACGATGGGGTGCGACTGGCTCACCGGGCGGCCCATCCCCTCGGAGAGGTCGGCAAGGAAGGCGTCGAGGGAGCGGGTGTCGGGGAAGGCGATGTTGGAGCGGCAGGCGCCAAACACCTTGTGCACCGGCCACAGCGAGGCGCAGCCCATGGCGTGGATGTCCTCGATCCAGGGGTCGCGGATGAGCGGCTCCAGCTCCTTGGCGCCCACGATGAGCCGGAGCGCGTGGTAGGCGACGGCCCGGCGCAGGGGGCCCTGGACGCCGCGCTTGTCCAGCGCCTCGGCGACCATTCCGACCAGCGTCGTGCGGTAGGCGTCGGGCTCGGGCGGCAGGGGCTGCCGGGGCACGGCGCGGAAGACGGCGTCGCGCACCGCCTCGACCAGCTCCCTCTCCGGCGCGCCCAGCGGGGGCTCGATGGCGGTGTAGTGGGGGAACTGCTTGCCCTCCGCGATGTGGACCCAGATGTCGTCCGAGACGCGGTAGACCAGGTTGTAGGGCCGCTTCTCCTTCGCGGCGCGGGTGAGCCGCTCCAGCACCTCGGGCGCCGGCTTGCCCTCCGCGGCGCGGGCGGCGAGGTAGGCCTGGATGTGCTCGGGCAGGCTCATGGCAGCGTCCCCCAAGCGGAACCGCGAAGTGCACGGATTCCACGGAGTGCGGCTTTCGCGCACTTCGTGGCGTTCGTGGTTTGGCAGGCGGTCAACCGACCACCGCCTTGATCTCGATGACGATGCCGACGCGGGGCTCGACGCGGAAGCCGATGCTCTCGTTGTAGCGGCGCGCGGCGCGGTTCATGCGCTCGACGACGACGCGGCGGTTGGTGGAGGTGCCCACGCGCTCCTTCTCGATGCGCAGGAACACCTCGGCGGCGACGGTGTAGGGCTCCAGCGCGGCGGCGGGCGCCTCGGCGGGGTCGAGGGTCAGCACCAGCGTCTTGCCGAGGCTCGTGAGGCGCTTGAACAGGTGCAGCACCGCCTCGACGGTGTCCATCGCCTGCGCGCCGGTGTGCTCGGCCATGTGGTCGCCGAGGAGCTTGGAGAAGGTGTCGAAGACGATGACGTCGGGCTCGTAGAGGCGGCGCGCCTTGAGCAGGCGGCCCAGGCATCCCCCGCGCGCCGAGCGCTCGCCGATGGCGGGTGGGGACGAAGACGAAGCGCTCGTCTGGGATGGCGGCCCACGCCTCGCCGTAGCCGAGGCTGTCCATCTGGGCCAGCATCGCGCGGGTGGTGAGCTCGGTGGAGACCAGCGCGACGCGGGCGCCGCCCCGCAGCAGGCCCTGGGTGAGGCGCTGCGCGAGGACGGACTTGCCGGCGCCGACGGGGCCCTCCAGGACGACGAGCGACCCCTTGGGCAGGCCGCCGCCGAGGCGGGCCGCGAGGTCGTCCTGCTTGAGGTCGAAGCGGTGGAAGTCGGGGCGCTCCTCCATGGTCACACCTGGAACTCGAGGATGGCGGAGGTGCCGCGGTCGGGCACGACGGTCGCGGTGTGGTCGCCGGCCGCCGGGGCGATGTCGTTGACGGTGAGGGCCGCGAGCTGGCCGGGGCGCAGCGCCGTGGCGGGGGCGCCGCCGACCGTCGCGTCCCAGTCCTCGCTCGCCTGGCCGTCGACGAGGATGGCGAACGAGGTGAGCGTGAGGGTGCAGCTGCCGGTGTTCTTGACGTAGAGGACGAGCGGGCTGGTGGGGACGTTGGCGGGGTCGTTGACGATGGCGAGCCGGCCGGTCAGCTCCAGGTCGAGGGCGTTGGTGCGCTCGCGCAGGCCGGAGGTGTAGTGGCTGGTGACGCCGACCAGGGCGCCGGCCAGCGCGGCGGAGGCGAGCACGGCGCCGATGAACAGGATGGCCTCGGAGGCCGCCGCGCCCGCCATTCAGGTCCTCCAGAAGGCGAGCGGGCCGGCGCCGGTCACGACCACGACGTCGGTGGGGGGCGCGGCCGTGAGCTGCAGGTGCAGGTCGGTGAGCGGGGGCCAGACGGAGGTGGCGGCGCCCTCCACCTCGCGCAGCGTGACCGTCGCGGGGACGCCGCCGAGCAGGACGTCGACGGCCGCGGCGTCCAGCGTGGCGGAGCCGGAGTTCTCGACCACGATGTCCACCTCGCCATCCAGGGCGGTGACGGAGACCACGGTGGCGGCGGCGTGCAGCGCCCGCTCGTCGAGCCGCAGGGCCGTGCCGCGCGCCTCCTGGAGCAGGTGGCCCGCGTCGAGGGCGGCGGCGGTGGCTTGGTAGACCGACATGGCGAGCGCCGTGGCGATGATGGCGGCGGCGCCGACCTGGCTGAAGCCCATTACGCCTCCCCCAGGAGGGCGTCGAGGGTCTGCTGGAGGTACTGCGCCTCGCCGTGCTGGAGGGTCGCGCCGAACAGCTTGTCGAGGACCCGCAGGTTGCGCAGGTGGCTCTCCGCCAGGCGCCGCGCGTCGAGGCCGTAGCTCGCCCAGGTGGTGCCGGTGCGGGGGGTCGCAAGGCCGCGGGCAAGCCCCTCCAGCCAGTGGTGCTCGGCCGGCCCGAACCAGCCGGCGGCGTGGTAGTAGTCGAGGTAGAGGAAGATGATGCTCGGGTCGGTGCCCTGCGCCAGGTAGGTGAACCAGTGGATGGCGAGGAAGGTCTCGCGGGGGCCGCCGACCGGGCGCCCGTCCGCGAACATCCCGCGCCGGCCGAAGAGGTGCGGCAGGTCGGAGGCGCCGTTGGCCGTCGCGTCCATGGGAGGCACAGCGGCGGGCGGGCGCGCTTCGGGGTGCGGAGCGGGGGCGGCGTCCTGCGGCTTCGGGGCCGGGGCCGCCTCGGGCTGCGCAGGTGGCTCGCGCGCGGCGCTCTCCTCGGGGTGGGGACCGAACTTGCGCGTCAGCAGGTCGGCCGCCGTGTGGCGCTCCTCCGGCGCCTGCTCCTCGGCCTCGAGGAAGGGGTTGTACTGGATGGAGAGCAGCTCGGAGAGGTCGCGCAGATCCTTCACGGAGGCCAGCGCGGACTCCAGGTGGTTGAGGCGGTCGCCCACGTCGCCCGTCGGCTGCCCGGGGGCGGAGGGGACGGGGGCCTTGCCATTCGCTGCCGGCGCGGCGGGCTTGGCGGCGGGAGCGGCAGGCGCCGGGGCCGGCGAGGGCGCCTTGGCGGCGGGGGCAGGAGAAGGCGGAGCGGTGGGAACGGCAGAGGCAGCGGGGGACGGAGCCGCCGATGCGGGAGCCGGGGCGGCGGCCGCGGCGCCCTTGCCCTTCTTGGTGGAGGCCGGGCGGGAGGTGCGCCGCCGGGGCTTAGC
>JBHELM010000265.1:0-8816 GCA_046352715.1 Thermoplasmatota archaeon
GCCGACGCCGGCCAGCCGCATGTCGGCGAAAGTGCGGAAGTCCTCCGTCGTGCGCACCTCGTCGTAGAGGACGTTGTCCGGGCGGACGAGCAGGATGACGTCGCCGGTCCACTTCATGTCGCGGTCCAGCGCGCCGTACTGCGTCACCTCCTTGGGCACCTGCAGGTCGCGCGGCTGCTCCATCGTCTTGACGACGCGGCCGAGGCCCAGCAGGTGCTCGGCGACGGCGGCGCTGAAGGTGGACTTGCCCGAGCCCGGCGGGCCGGCGACGAACACGCCGCGGGCGTGGCCCTCCAGGCGGTCGAGCAGCTTCTGCTCCAGCTTGTAGTCCTCCATCCTCTTCTTCGTGATGGGGCGCACGGCGGTGATCTCCAGCCCGTCGCTGAAGGGGCGCTGCGCGATGGTGATGCGCATGGGGCCGAGCTGGATGACCATGCAGCCGTGCTTCTCCATCTCGATGAAGGAGTTGTAGTCGCGCTTGGCGAACTCGATGCACTCACGGGCGATGGCGCGCAGCTCCGCGTGGCCGGCGTCCTTGGCGCCAGGGCTGAAGGGCTGGTACTTGACGGCGCCGGGCTGGCCGCGCTTGACCATCGGGACGCAGTCGGCCTTGAGGTGGACCGACATCGTCTGCGGGTCGAAGTACTGCCACAGCTTCAGCTCCGCGAAGTCCTGCTCCTTCACGATGGGCCGGATGTAGTGGTGCCGGATGCCCTGCGCCGCGGCGGCGTGGGCCTGCACGCGGTCGGAGGTGACGAAGAGCGCGTTGTGCGCCACGGCGGCGTCGCGGATGCGGGCGTCGATGGCGCCGCTGCGGGCGAGGCCGACCTCGCTGGCGCTGGGCCGCTCGCCGATGAACTCGACGGTGATGGCGCCGTCGCGGGCCATCTTCTGCAGGGTGCCGAGCTCGTCCAGGCCGGCCACGCCGGTCTCCAGGCCGCGGTTGGCCTGCGCCTCCAGCTCCGCGAGTGCCGCGACGGGGACGAGGACCTTGGCCTTGGGGAACTGCCCCGAGCCCAGCAGTTCGGTGATGCGGCCGTCCACCAGGACGGAGGTGTCGGGCACCAGCGTCTCAGGCACAGGGCAAGGAGCGGTCCAGGCTGGATAACGGTGATGATTGCCGTAGGATGGTTTCCTCTGGAGCCTAGCCAAACCGCGAAAGCCGCTAACCCGGGGAAACAGTTCCCGGTCTTGCTTTGGACGTTCGCCGCCGAACCGCGGAGACCGCGGAACCATTTCCGTGGCCTCCGCGCTCTCCGCGGTTCGTTGGGCCTTTGTCAGGTTCGCGGTTCGCCGGCTGCCGGCTTGCGCCGGAACGTTCCCCTCGCCTTGGCGTGGACGATGAGCGCCACCGCCGCCACGATGAGCGCGCTCGCCGCCAGCAGGCGCAGGGTGATGGGCTCCCCCAAGGCAAGCGTGCCGATGAGGACCGCCACGACCGGGTTCACGAAGGCGTAGGTCGACGCCAGCGCCGGCGGCACCGTGCGCAGCAGCCACAGGTAGCAGGTGAGCGCGAGGATGGAGCCGAACAGGCTGAGGTAGAGAAGCGACAGGGCGCTGCGCAGCGACACCTGCGCGACCTGCCAGCCGTCGGCCTCGCCGCGCAGCAGGCCCGCCGTGAGCAGGATGGCGCCGCCGCAGAGCATCTGCAGGGCCGTCGACTGGGCCAGCGAGGCGGTGGGGCCGGCGGCGGGGCGGCGCGAGAGGAGCGAGCCCCACGCCCACATCGCGGAGCCGAGCAGCACGAGCCCGACGTAGAGCGGGTTGACGCCGCCCTGCCAGCCGTCCGCCGTGCCGGACAGGATCGCGACGCCGACGAGGCCGACGCCCAGGCCGACGAGGACCTGGCGGCCCGGCGGCTTGCGCTCCAGCGCCCCCTCGAGCGCGACGACCCACATCGGCACGGTGGCGATGAGCAGGGCGGCGACCCCGGTTGGCATCGCCTGCTCCGCGAGGGAGAGGAAGCCGTTGCCGCCCGCGAGCATGAGGAAGCCCAGCGCCAGGGCGCGCGGCCACGCGGACCTGGGGGGCGCCCCCTCGCCGCGCGCGACGGTCCAGCCGTAGAGCAGCCCGCCCGCGACGAGGAACCGGATGCCCGCCATCAGGAACGGCGGGATGGTCAGCACGGCGTCGTGGATGGCGAGGTAGGTCGAGCCCCATACGACGTAGACGACCGCGAAGGCCAGCAGGACGGGCAGCCGCGCCTTCCCGGTCACGCGCCGGACGACCCGGCGCCCCCACTTGAAGGCGCCTTCGCACCAGTGCCGGACTCCCAGATGGGGAGGCCCAGCTCGTCGCACCACGCCAGCGCCTGCTCGCGCTCGGGGCCCTTCATGCCCTTGCGGTGCAGGTAGACCCCCTGCGCCGCCGGCGTCGCGAGCCACGCCTTGCGCAGGGTCTCGCTGCCGTGCAGGCTGTGGCTGGGCAGCAGGTGGCCGAAGTCCGCCTCCCCGGCGAGGGCGAGGTCGGTGTGGCGCGGGTGGTAGTGGCCGCCGCCGACGCCGACCAGGACCGGGCCGTGGCCGCGCCCCTCGCCGCGCAGCACCTCCTGGATGGCCTGCGCCATGGCGCGCGCCGAGGGGACGTCGCCGTACCAGCGCTCGTCCGACCCGATCTCCACGAACAGGCGGGGCATCGTCATCAGGGGCCCGTGGTGGGTGCCCTCGTAGGTCAACTGGTGCGGCAGCCCCGCGGCGGTGGCGTGGTGCTTGATGCGCCGGAGCAGCGCGCCCATGTCGCGGGCCGCGGCGGGGCTGAACGTCTCCGGCTGGCCGCCGAAGCGGGCGGGCCCCGGGTTGCCGATGGGGTGGACCGTGAGGCTCGGCTGCCCCGACGCCGCGGCGTGCCTGCTCAGGAACCAGACGTCGCGCAGCGGGAGGTTCATGGCGCGCAGGTCGAGGTCCAGCCGCTCGTCCGTGATGGTCGGCCCCTCCACCTCGACGAGCAGCGCCTCGCTCTGCGACCACACGATGGCGCCGCGGAACCGGCGGTTGGTCACCTCCCAGTCGCCGCCCTCCAGGACGCGGTCGCGCAGGTTGACGCTCGCCGTGTCGGAGCGGTTGCAGACCAGGACGCGCACGCCGCCGCCAACGGGTCTTCCCATAAGAGGCGACCATCCGAGGCGACGGGAGTGTATTTCAACGGCGGCGGCCATGGTGCGACGCCATGGCAAACGCGACGCGCGAGGAACGCAAACTCCAGAAGGGGCAGGCCCGGCTGGCGAAGGCCGAGCAGAAGGCCGCCGCCGAGGCCGGGAGGCGTGCCCAGAAGGCGGCCCGCAAGTCCCGCAGGAAGGGCGGCGGCGAGCCCGTGGGCGAAGAGGACACCGTCCCCGAGGCAGCGGCGCCCGCCCCGTTCGTTCCCCGCCTGGAGCTGGTGACCGAGCCCGGCCCCGTCAAGCACCTCCACTGGGACGCCGAGGCGCGCGCCCGCATCGCCGCGAAGAAGGCCGCTGCCCGCTCGCGCCCCGCCCTCCCCGCAGCCCCCGCCGCCGAGCCGCTGCCCGAGGAGGCGCCCGCGCCGTCGCAGCTGCTGGGCCGCCGCCGCACCCTCTACACCACCGAGCGCGGCAACCAGGTCGTCGCCTACGGGCGCGGCGGCAGCCGGCAGCTCGCCCTCACCGAGGAGCGCGGCGGGGAACTGCAGGAGGTCCCGTTCGACGAGTCCCGGGTGGACCGCATCATCGGCTCCGAATCCGAGGCTCCGCTCCAGGAGGCGCAGGAGGCTCCGCTGGCCGAGGCGGAGACGAAGGCCGGGAAGCCCAAGCGCGGCTTCTTCCGGCGCCGCAAGGCCGAGGCGGCGCCCGCGTCCACGCAGCCCGTGGTCGAGCACATCTACCGCCCCGTCGAGCCCGTGGCCACCCTCACCACCGAGACCGTCGCGGCGCCCGCCCCCCGCACGCAGCGGGAGCAGGCGGTCGAGGCGTGGGAGCCGGACGGCGCCCTGCGGCAGGTCCACCGCGCCCAGCGCGTGCCCTCCGCCCGCCCCGCGCCCAGCAAGCCCACGCGCGCCGCGCCGTCCGCCAAGCCGCGCCGCCGCGCCCGCCGCAAGCCGGCCCGCATCTACCCGGGCGACAACCACCCCGTCATCGACATCGAGGGCATCGGCCCCACCTACGCCAAGAAGCTGGAGGCGATGGGCGTCACGACCACCGGGCTCCTGAACGTGGCCCAGCCTGGCCGCATCGCCGCCCGCCTCCAGGTGCCGCGCAAGACGGTGCGCAAGTGGCAGGCGCAGGCCGAGCTCATCAAGGTGCGCGGCATCGGCCCCCAGTTCGCCGAGGCGCTCGCCCGCTCCGGCGTCTCCGGCATCGACGAGCTCAAGCGCCGCAAGCCCGACGACCTCGCCAAGCAGGTCGCCAAGTACCTCGCCGGCGTCGACCAGACCGTCGTGGGCCAGCCGCTCACGGCCAAGCGCATCGCCCGCTGGAAGCGCAAGGCGCAGCCGATGCGCCGCGTCAAGGCCAACCTGGAGAGGCTCGCGGTCCCCACCCACGGCATCCCGCCGCCCTGGCTGCGCGAGGACGCGACGGGCAGGAAGGGCAAGAAGACGGCCCGCAAGGCGGCCAGGAAATCCGCTCGCAAGACCCCCCGCAAGGCCGCCAGGCCGGCGCGCCGCGGCAAGTAGCGCCGGAACCACGCCCCCGCCAACCTGCTTATCAAGGCAGAAGCCGCGCTCAGCTCATGGCGAACTCCGTCGCACTCTGCCTGCTCCTCACGCTTTCCCTCCTGGCTGGCTGCCTGGGGGACGGCGGCCCAGCATCCCCACCCGCAGGGGAGGGGGGAGGTGCCACCGCATCCCAGCCGAACCCGGGCTCCAGTCCCGCGGCGCAGGGGCCAGGGTCCAACGCAACCCCGCCGCCTCCAGTCCCCCACGTCTATCGTTCCGAGGGGCGCTCGACGATGGCGGGCGTCAGCGGGATCGTCGGCGACCCGCCCCTGGAGGTGCCCATCACCCCCCAGACGGTGCGCGTCGAGGCGATCCTCACCTATTCGAGCGCGGACCACGGGCAGGACATGAACGTCGTCCTTGCCGAACCCGGGACGGACGGCCTCTGCGTACTGGTCGTCCCCTGCGTGGGCAACCTGCCGGCCCTGACGTGGACCGACCCGCCGGCCGGCTGGCACGAGAACATGAACGGCACGCTGGGCAGCCCCGACTCCCCCAGCACGATGGCCCTGGAATCCCGCGCCCTGGGCTCCTTCTGCGACTGCACCTGGACGGCGCTGGCGTACAGCCGCGTTCCGTTGACCGCCGCCGTCAAGTTCTCGCTTGAGGTGACCGTCTGGGAGCAGCCGTAGGCGAGCCCCGTCCCTCCCGGGTCCCTTCCCTTCCAGGGGCTCCCACCTGAAGCCTATTAGAGGGGAACCCCTGGGCGCATCCGTGCTCGACCTGAAGGCCGGCGACGGGCGTGGCCGCGTCATGGAATGGACCCCGGAAGCAGGGGCCACGGTGCGGACGCCCGGCCTGGTGTTCCCGGAGACCTCCCTGGCCGCCGCGCCGCCGTGGGCGCAGTGCGTCGTGGCCGCCAAGCCCACGGGCCGCAAGGACGTGGTCGAGCTGGCCGCCGGGGGAACCTGGTTCTACCCCGTGGCCCAGACGCACACCCTCGTCGTGCCCGCCCCCCAGCCGGCGCCCACCACGAAAGTGCAAGTCCTCTCCGTCGGCCCCGAGCTGTGCGTCCTGCACGACGCCGGCGGCTGGGCGCGCAACCCCAAGTCGATGGCCACGACGCTGGCGCAGGCCCGCCGCGAGGCCACCCCGGGCCGCCTGCTCTGGGCCCCCGCCCTGGGCACGCCGGAGGACTACGCGCTGTGGGTGTACCTCGGCGTGGACCTGTTCGACGCCAGCCCGCTCCTGCTCGCCGCCACGCGAGGCCAGGCCCTCACCGCCGACGGGCCGCTCCCCGCCACGGAGGCCGCCCACGTCCTTGGCGACGGCACCCCGTGGGACACCGCGCGCCTCGCCGCGCACAACCTGGAGGCCGCCCGCCGTGAACTGGAGCTGGTCCGCCACGCCATCGCCAAGGGAACCCTGCGCGCCCTCGCCGAGCGCCGCGCCTACAGCAAGGCCGCGAGCGTCGAGCTGCTGCGCCGCATGGACCGCGAGCACCACTACCTCGAGGCGGCCACGCCCCGCCACCGCGCGACACCGCTGCCCGCCATGACCGGCGACTCGCTCTGGATGCCGGAGGTCGAGGCGTTCCGCCGCCGCCTGCGCGACGCCTACGAGCCGCCCCGCTCCGCCAAGGTCCTGGTGCTGCTGCCGTGCAGCCAGCGCAAGCCCTACAAGACCAGCCGCAGCCACCGCGCCTTCGCCCGCGTCCTCGACGAGTCCGGCCTCCGCCCCATCCTGCACGAGGCGATGGTCACGTCCCCCCTGGGACTGGTGCCGCGCGACCTGGAGGAAGCCTACCCGGCCAACCAGTACGACATCCCCGTCACGGGCCACTGGCTGCGCGACGAGGAGGCCGTCGTCAAGGAACAACTCGCCGCCCTGCTGGGCAAGCAGGACTACGACCACGTCGTCGTCCACCTGGGGCAGGCGACCTTCGATGTCCTGCGGCACCTGCTGCCGGAGAGCACGCGGCACACCTGCCTGCACCACCCGACGAGCCAGGAAGACCTGAAGCGGCTCGCCGACGAGTTGGCGCGCCTCAAGGGAATCGTCGGCCCCGTGGACGCCTGGGCGGTCGGCAAGGCCCGCAAGCTGGAGGACCTCCGCGCCCTGGCCTCGTTCCAGTTCGGCCCCGAGGTCGCCGCCGCGATGACCGCCGGCGCCACGACGCACGGCCGCATGCCCTTCCTCAAGCTGGAGCGCAACGGCGTGCAGGTCGGCATGACCACACCCGACCGCGGCGTGCTGTCGCTCACCCTGGAGGGCGCGAAGATGTTGGCCGCGCATCAGACCAAGCGGGTCTTCATCCAGGACTTCCCGCTGCGCAAGACCAGCAGCCTGTTCGCCGTCGGCGTCACCTCCGCGGACCCCGACGTGCGCGCCGGCGACGAGGTCGTCGTCCTGTGCGGCGATGAGGTGCGCGGCTCCGGCGTCGCCCAGATGAGCGCCGACGAGATGACCCACCTGCGCCGCGGCGTCGCCGTCACGTTGCGCCACCACGCCGAAGCCAAACCGGTCCCCGCCGTTGCCGTCGCGGAGGTGCAGGCGTGAGCGAGCTTTCCGTCGAGACCTCGGCGCTCAAGGTCGTGGACTACGAGGTCGTCAACAAGGAGCTCAACGCCGAGGCGCGCGCCATCCGGCAGAAGATCGCGATGCGCTGGGACCCCGGCGACCTCACCGAGTACATCAAGTGCTGGAGCGAGGAGGACATCCTCGACAGCCGCCCCTGCAAGGCGTTCGTGGTCATCCTCAAGACCCGCGGCTGCACGTGGGCGCTGGCCGGCGGCTGCACGATGTGCGGCTACGCCAACGACTCCGCGTGGAGCAAGGTCACCGAGGAGCAGCTGGTCGCGCAGTTCGAGCGCGCCTGGAAGCGCTACGCCGGGGAAGAGTTGGTGAAAATCTACACCTCGGGCTCCTTCCTCGACCGCTTCGAGGTCATGCCCGGCGCGCAGAAGGCCATCCTCGCCATCGTCGGCAAGGGCCCCAAGAAGGTCGCGTTCGAGAGCCTGCCCGGCTTCGTCACCGACGAGAACCTCGCGGCGCTCCAAGGGCTGACGCAGAAGCTGGAGATCGGCATCGGCGTCGAGTCCTGCAACGACCTCGTCCTGCGCGACTCCGTCAACAAGGGCCACGGCTTCCACACCTTCGCCACCGCCGCCGCCGCCTGCCGCCGCCACGACGTCTCCGTCAAGGCCTACCTGATGTGCAAGCCGCCGTTCCTCAAGGAGTCGGACGCGCTCGTCGACAGCACGCGCACCATCGTCGCCGCGGCGCCCAACGCCAACATGGTCAGCCTCAACCCCACCAACGTGCAGGGCAACACCGTCGTCGACGCCCTCTACAAGCGCGGCAGCTACCGCCCGCCGTGGCTGTGGACCATCGTGCAGGCCCTCCACGACGGCCGCGCCGCCGCCGAGGAGGCCGGCTTCCAGGGGATGCTCAAGTCGGACGTCATCGCCAGCGGCCAGGACCGCGGCGCCCACAACTGCGGCCAGTGCGACGAGACCGTCGCGGGCTACCTCAAGAAATACAAGGCGACGCAGGACAAGAAGTACCTGCGCCAATGCCTGGACAGCGTGGAATGTTCGTGCCGCGCGGAGTGGCAGTTGACCCTGGAGCTGGGGCCGTTGGTTCCTGCGTACGCCAACCTGTGAGCCATGGTGGCCAAGAAGGGACGAAACCTCACCAGTCCGAGGTGTTAAGATTCCGCCATCGCATACGCACGCCATGGAGTTCCTCGTCGTCTTGGAGCAAGACGAAAGCGGTTGGATCATCGCGGACGTGCCGCAACTTCCCGGCTGCCATACGCAAGGCAAGGACAAGCAGGAGGCACTCGCCAACATCCGCGAGGCCATCGAACTCTACCTACAGGACGAGGATGTCGTGCCGTCGAAGCTGTTCGGAGTCGAGTACATCCAGGTCCCGGCGTGACGGCATGGTCCCGAAAATCCCTGCGATGTCCTACCGGGAGGTCCAGCGTTTCCTCCACGCGCACGGCTTCCATGAACTCCGGCAGGCCGGCAGCCACGTCACGTTCCGCCACTTGGACGGCCGAAAGACCGTGGTCCCCCGGCACCGCCATGACGTCGCCCCCAAACTGGTCGCCAAAATCCTGAAGGACGCCGGCATCGACCCCAACTCGGTGCGCCGCTGACTATGGCTTATCACGGGCCTTCGCCAGGAACTCCTCCAGCCAC
>JBHELM010000266.1:0-16302 GCA_046352715.1 Thermoplasmatota archaeon
GGCTTCGACGCGCGGCTCGACGACCGCCAGCCGCGTCTCCTTGCGGGCCTCGACGACCAAGGCCTGCACCGGTCGTGGCGTGCCGTCGCTCTCCTGCCCGGCCAGAAACCGTGCCACGAGCGGCGGGTCCGCCACCGTGGCCGACAGGCCGATGCGCTGGAAGCCGCCGCCCAGCCGCGCGCCGGGCTTGCTGGGGCACATGCGCTCGGGCGCCTTCGCCGCGCGCAACTCGGCGGGTTGGGCAATGACCTCCTCGATGCGCTCGAGCGCTGCCGTCAACTGGGCGCCGCGTTCGCTGGCAGCCAGGTCATGCACTTCGTCCACGATGACGAAACGGACGGTGGCGAGGTGGCGGCGCAGCGTATCCCCGTAGAGAAGGAGTTGCAGCGTCTCCGGCGTGGTGATGAGCAGGTCGGGCGGGCTGCGGGCCTGCCGCGCGCGCTCGCTGGGGGAGGTGTCGCCGTGCCGCACCCCGATGGCGACGTCCAGGCCCGCGGCCCAGCTTGTGAGGCGGCCCATCAGGTCGCGGTTGAGCGCCCGCAGCGGCGTGACGTAGAGCGCCTTGAAGCCCACCGGCCACGGCTTCCCTTTCGCCGCGAGGGCGTCGCTCTCCTCCAGGATGCGGCTCAGCACCGGCAGCAGCGCCGCCTCCGTCTTGCCGTGCCCCGTCGGCGCCACCAGGAGGACGTGGCTGCGCGCCGCAAGCGGCCCCTGCGCCGCCCGCTGCGCCTCGGTCAGGCCGGTCCAGCCCTGGCTGCGCAGCAGGTCCACGAGCCGCGGGTGGAGGCCGCCGGCGTCCATCCGGCTAGGTCCCGCTGGCGGCCTTGAGGGCCACGTTCAGGTAGGCCAGCAGGAGCGGGGCGCCCAGGATGAAGCCGATGGGGTAGGCGAACGCCGCCGGCAGGCCCATCATGCGGCCGCCGCGCGACACCATCACGCCGTTGCGCAGGATGATGCGCAGGGGCGCCACGACCGCGAACAGGACCGCGAACATGGGCGCCAGCTCCAGGCCCGCGAGCACCAGGAACGCCTCGCCGGACGAGCCGCCGCCGCTGAGCAGGCTGGTGCCCCAGACGGCCTTGACCTCGAGGTCCCACAGCCAGAGGAACAGCAGGAACAGCAGGATGGTGCACACCAGGCCGACCCAGCGGTTGCGGTCGAACGCCGGGTTCGCCGCCGTGGGCTTCGTCACGATGCGGGTGATGAACAGGCCGATGGCGGCGGCCCACAGCAGGTAGCTCCACCAGGGCATCTGGAAGATGGCGAAGCCGACGAGGGGCTTGGCGTCGACGACCTCGCCGTCCTGGACTTGGACGGGGCCGGCGCCGCTGACCGCAACCACGCTGCCGTCGCTGCGGGCGTCGAGGGTGTCGAAGCGCACGAGGCCCACCTGCCGGATGGGGTTGCCGTCGCCGCCCTGGGTGGGCAGCTTCAGCACGGCGCCGTTGAGCAGGTGCGACAGCAGCGGCTTGAGGGGGCCCAGGTCGAGCGTGGCCGACTGGCCGCTGGTGCCGGTCTTGCTGGCCTGGTTGAGGTCGCCGGTCAGGTTGGTGAGGCGGCCGATGTCCAGGCCGGCGTCCGCGGCGCCCTGGGCGGCGGGAGCGAGGTGGGCCGTGGCGCCCGCCTCGAACGGCAGGACCATGAGGCCGGGGTGCAGCTCGCCCAAGGCGGGCTGGCCCTGGAACGCGATGGGGTCCTGCTTGCCGGCGGGGAAGGTCTTCTTGACCTCGGTGCCGTCGAGGACCTGGATGCGGGTCTTGCCGTCGAGCGCGACGAGGCCGCCCGCGTCGGGGTGGGCGCCCAGCACGTCGGGCGTGCCGCTGGTGGCGGGGATGGCGGGCATCCGCGTGAAGGCGAAGCGGGCGCCGATGGAGGGCGCCATCAGGGTCTTGCCGAGGTCGAAGCTGTTGAGGTCGCGCTTGCCGCCGAAGTCCACCAGGACGCCCAGCGCGTGCTCGGCGTGCGCCTCGGAGCTGGTGGGCTGCGGGAAGCGGATGCCGAAGGCGCCGCCCTGCGCCACCACGATGGAGAGTTGGCCGCCGGCGCTGGTGTAGCAGGTGGCCTGGAAGCAGACGCGGGTCAGGCCCGTCAGGCGGGCGGCGTCGGCCTGGAAGAAGCCGTAGGGGCCGCGCACGTCCGGCAACTGCGCGTCGAGCGCGCCCGACAGGACCGTGAACGAGCCGGAGTCGGCGCCCACGCCGTCCTGGTAGCCGAGGGTCGCCTCGTAGGGGTGGTCGCCGTTGATGGCCGCCTGGGCCTGCGGCAGGAGCAGCAGGGCCGCGAGCCCGCACAGGAGGAAGGGCCTCACGGGGGTTCCCACGACGCCGCCCCTTTATCCATTGTTCGGCTCCCCTGTGGGAGCGTCCGTGAACGCAACGGCTTTGCGGGGGGCGCCGCCCTTCGGGGCGATGGCCGTCGAGCGCTTCCGCCCCGGGCCGTTCGTCGCGGTCAACGCCATCGAGCTGGTGGAGCGGCTCGCCTACTACGGCGCCCTCTCCGTGACGGCGCTCTACATGGATTCCCTCGGCTACCCCGGGTGGGCCATCGGCCTCCTCTCGGCGATCCTGCTGCCCCTGCCCTACCTCGTCAACCTGGTGGCGGGCCCGCTCGCGGACCGGCACGGGTACAGGCCTGCCATGCTGGTGGCCTTCACGGCCTACACCGCCGGTTTCCTGCTGATGGGCGCAGTGGCCAGCCTGTGGGCCCTCCTCGCGGGCATCGTCCTGGTCGGCGTCGGCGCGGGCGCCTTCAAGCCCATCCCCGCCGCCACCATCGCGCTCACCACGACGGAGGCGCAGCGCAACCTCGGCTTCAGCGTCTACTACTGGGCCATCAACCTCGGCGCGTTCGTCGGCCCCATCCTCATCGCGCTCCTGCTGGACAGCTACCGGGCCGCCTTCTTCCTCGCCGCCGCCCTCACGGCCGCCAACCTGGCGGTGTCGCTGCTCGCCTACCGCGACCCCCGGCCACCGCAGGACAGGAGGGGAGACCTCGGCGCGCTGCGGACCCTGGTGGGCATCCTGCGCGACACCCGGTTCCTGCTGCTCCTGCTGGCCTACTCCGGCTTCTGGTTCGTCTACAGCATGAACTTCAGCTTCGCGCCCATCTACCTCTCGGACTTCGTGGCGCTGCCGGCGTGGTTCACGCCCAACCTCCAGCAGTCCATCGACCCCGGCGTGGTCATCCTGGCCAGCCTGCCCCTCGGCGCCTTGGTCTCGGCGAAGCGCTGGCCGCCGCTGCGGGTGATGGCCTTCGGCGTCCTCCTCGCGACCGTGGGCTTCACCATGGTCGGCTTCTCCTCGTCGTGGCAGATGTTCGTGGCGGGCATCGTCGTCATGTCGCTGGGCGAGATCCTCACCTTCCCCGGCTTCCTGAGCCTCGTCTCGCGCCTCGCGCCGCCCGGCCGCGCCGCCGCCTACCAGAGCGCCGGCTTCCTGCCCATCGGCATCGGCTTCTTCCTCGGCCCGCTCGTGAACGGCCTGCTCTACCAGTCGGTCGCCAAGGACCTGCTGCGCCCGCGGCTATTCTGGGCCCTCGTCTGCACCGTGGGGTTCCTCACCGTCGCCGGCTTCCTGCTCATCCTCCAGCGCACTCCCGGCGAGGCACCGCCTGCCGCCAAGCCGCGCCGCCGCACAGCACCCCTGCTCGCGGGCCTCGCCGTCCTCGCCGCCGGCCTGCTCGTCCTCGCCGGCATCGCCGCAGGCACCAGCCCGCTCGTCGGCACCGCAAGCCAGCCCCCCGCCGACAAGGGGACCGTGGAGGGCCACTGGGCTGGCACACTTGCCGAAGGGGCGAGGTTCGACCAGGCGGTCGCCATCCCCGCCGGCCCCGCCCGGAACCTCACGCTCACGCTCGCATGGACCGACGAGGCGGCGGGCCCCCTGCCTGGCACCACGAACGGCCCCGACCATTTCCGCCTCCAGCTCCTTGCCGGCAACGTCCCGCTTGGCGCAGCCGACGGCAGCAACGCACCCGGCGCCCCGGGCCGCCTCGCCGTGCACGTCACGGTCCCCGCTGCGGCGACCGCGACGGAGTGGATTGCACGCATCACGCTGGAGAGCGCAGGCGACGTCACGGCGGGACCGGCGACAGTTGGTGTGGATGCGGGCAACGCCTGGACGCTCGACGCTCGCAGTTCTTAGGCGAACACAGATTGCACAGATGCTAGGTGCCCTGCGCAACGCCCACCGCAACGCGACCACCCTGACCGAACTGCTGGGCGGTCGGGCGGTGCGGCCCCAGGCGCGGCCAACGCGGGCGCGGCAGACGATGCTTCAGGAGTCGCTCAAGTAAGTTTATGCGCCCGGGGGGCTGGGTCGGGCCATGGCATTCCGCTGGGCCCCGCTCGCCGCCGCCCTGCTGCTCGCCGGCTGCCTCCAGGCGCCGGACACCACTCCGACCGACCCCCCCGCCGCGGCTGTGGGCGGCTTCTCGCACACGGCGGTGTTCCCCGGCACCTACTCCACCAAGGCCTCCGCCAAGGTGCTCCAGGCGGGCCCCTACGCCATCGGCGGCGGGGAGGTCACCCTCCTCAAGAGTCAGCTCGACGGCGTGGACATCGAGATTGGTGTGGTGCGGCCCACGGTCCCCGACGGCGTGCGCGTCCCGGTCATCGCGGACGCCTCGCCCTACTTCTCCCCGCTCACGCCCGAGAACGTCAAGACGCAGGTGCTCGCCAGCCTCATCGTCCCTGATTTCGTCCCGCACGGCTACGCCTACGCCGGCATCTCGGTGCGCGGCACGGCCGGCTCCGGCGGCTGCATGGACCTGCTCGGCCCCCTGGAGCGCGCCGACCTCGCGCAGGCGGTGGAGTGGCTCGGCACCCAGGCGTGGTCGAACGGCAACGTCGGCCTGTTCGGCATCTCCTACGACGGCAGCACGCCGTGGCAGGCCGCCGCGGCCGGCGCCCCGCACCTCAAGACCATCGTGCCGATGGAGGGCATCACCGACTACTTCCAGCTCGACTACCGCAACGGCACGGCCAACTCCTTCGGCCTCGGCACCGAGTTCACCGGCTACTACGCCCAGCCGTTCGCCTTCGCGCCGTTGGACGGCCGCAGCCCGCAGCACATCCAGGAGGCCGCTGGCTGCCCCGCGATGGCGCAGACGGCCCAGGCGCAACTCCACGCCGCCGTCGTCGGCAACCACGACGCGCTCGGCTTCTGGGCGGCCCGCGACCTGCGGCCGCTGGTGCTGCAGAACTACAACGGCAGCGTGTTCGTGGTGCAGGGCTTCCACGACGACAACGTGGACCCCGCGCAGGTCACGCCGTTCGTCAACCAGCTCGAGGCCAAGGGGGTCGCGGTGAAGCAGCTCTGGGGCCAGTGGTACCACGCCCTCGCCGGCTCCCCCGGCGGCGCCAACCCCAACCCGCGCTACGACTGGCACGAGATGCTGCTGCACTGGTTCGACTACTGGCTCAAGGAGGACCGCACGGTCGACCTGGGCCCGCGCGCCGAGGTGCAGGACGCCCTCGGCCAGTGGCGGGTGGAGGAGGGCTGGCCGCCGCGCGACGCGGTCCCGGCCCGCTTCGAGCTGTCCGGCGACGGCACGCTGCGCAACGGCACCGGCGCCACCGCGGGCGCCATGGTGGTGCTCCCGACGGTGCCGCAGGGCGGCCGCGGCAGCACCCTCGGCGACCTGTGGAGCGACGCCGCCACGACCTGCGCCAAGTGCGCCGTCTTCGCGAGCGAGCCCATGCCGCGGGAGTTCCGCTTCGCCGGCCTGCCGACCGTCGGCGCCACGGTGACGCCCACCGGCCCCGGCGGCTACCTCGCGGCGCACCTGTTCGCGCAGCTGCCGGACGGGAAGCGCGCACAGCTTGGCATGGGCGGCGGCATCGACCTGCGCTACGCCGACGGCTCGCCCGACCCGAAGCCCGTGCTCCCCGGCCAGAAGCTGCTGGCGAAGCTGGAGCTCGAGCCGATGGATGCCGTGGTCCCCGCCGGGGCGCGGCTGGTGCTGGTGCTCGACCAGGGCGGCTACGGCTCCCACCTGCCCCCGCCCGACACCTTCCCGGTCCAGGTCGAGCTGGGAGGCGGCCAGAGCGTGCTGGCGGTGAAGGCGTTCGAGCGCGGCCCGGACGCGTTCTTCACGGTCCCGAAGAAATAGCAGCCCAAGGACGACGGTGGTGGAGAGCGAAGCCTGAAGCCGGCTCCGCCGGTCGCCGCCGCGTGAAGGCAGCGTATTTCGAGCGCCACGGCGGCCCGGAGGTCCTCCAGGTCGGCGAGGTGCCCGCCCCCCCGCTCGGCCCCGGCGACGTGCGCATCCGGGTGAAGGCGGCGGCGCTCAACCACCTCGACCTCTTCGTGCGCGACGGCTGGCCCGGCCTGAAGCTGCCGATGCCCCACGTCGGCGGCACCGACGTCGCCGGCGTCGTCTCCGAGGTCGCGCCCGGCGTCACCGGCGTCCGCGTCGGCGACGAAGTCCTAGTGAACCCGGGCCTGAACTTCGAGGCGGGGCCTGACGGGGAGCAGCGCATCCCGCCCGACGTCAGCATCGTCGGCGAGACGCGGTGGGGAGGCCTGGCGCAGGAGTGCGTCGTCCCCGCCACCCACGTCCTGCGCAAGCCCGCCAGGATGGGCTGGGAGGAGGCCGCGGCGCTGCCGCTCGCCTCCATCACGGCGATGCAGATGGTCAGGCGCAAGGCGCGCGTCAAGCCCGGCGACCGGGTGCTCGTCGTGGGCGCCGGCGGCGGCGTCGCGGTGATGGCGCTCCAGATGGCGAAGGCCGCCGGCGCCTGGGTCTGCGCGACCACCGGCGGCGCCGCGAAGGTGGAGAAGGTGCGGGCGCTCGGCGCCGACCACGTCATCGACTACAAGGCGAGCCCCGACTGGGCGAAGGAGGCGTTCGTCGCGACCGGGAAGAAGGGCTTCGACGCCATCCTCGACTCCTCCGGCAGCGCCACGTTCGGCAAGTCCGTCCGCCTGCTCGGCCTCGGCGGCCGCCTCGTCACCTGCGGCGCCACCACCGGCCCGGTGGCCGAGGTGGACATCCGCAACATCTTCTGGCGGCAGTTGAGCATCCTCGGCAGCACCATGGGCATCCCGTCGGACCTCACCGACGCCGTGGCGCTGTGGGAGCGCGGCCAGCTCAAGGTCGTCATCGACTCGGTGCATCCGCTGGAGCAGGCCCGCGAGGCGATGGCACGGATGGAGCAGGCCGGGCAGTTCGGGAAGATTGTCCTGGTTCCCTGACCCGACCGCTTCCAACCGCGAATTGCACGAATTCCACGAAAGGGGCTTTCGTGCGTTTCGTGGAATTCATGGTTCTACGAAGGCGCCGCCGCGGCCAACTCCCAGACGGCGGCGTCGAGGTCGGCGAGGAGGGCCCGCAGGAGCTTCGCGCCTTGGCCCCAGTCGACGACCTGCCCCTGCGTGTCGGCGCTGCACACGACGCGCAGCTGCCCCTCGGCCTCCTGGCGCGCCTCGACCGTCAGGTGCCCTCCGGAGGAGAGGAGGCTGGCGGGCATGCGGACCACGAAGGCGCAGCCGGCCCCCGTGTCCTCCGCCGCGACGAGCGGGTAGCCGCCACGCTGCAGCGCCCACGCCACGGCGAGAGCACCCCGTGCGCGTAGCCGATGCCCAGCGTCGACTCGGCGTGGCTCTCCTTGTGGATGCCGAGGGACTTGGCCAGGGAGCCGCCCGCCTGCCGGAGGCGCTGGAGCCTGCCCGGGTCCTGGACAGCGGCAGCCCACGCCTGCACCGCGGCGAGGGGAAACTGGGGTGGGATGCCATCCGCGCCGCCGGAGAGGATGCCGTACAGGGGCGGACGAGCCTCCCCCGCCAGCGTTCCCGCCGCGAGGGCCGCCCCGGCCCCCGGCGGAGGCAGCGCCTTCCACGCGGGCTTCAGGTGGCGCAGGTAGCGCTCCAGGTCGGCGAAGAAATCGTCCACGATGCACCGGCCGCTGCCCCAGCCGGCGAACTGGCCCTCGAACTCGGCGCTCGCCTCCAGGCGGATGCGCCCGGCGGCCTCCTCCGCGACGGCCAGGGTCAGGACGCCGGGCTTGCCGCGCACGTCGGTCGCG
The DNA here is from genome assembly GCA_046352715.1 of Thermoplasmatota archaeon. GTDB lineage: Archaea > Thermoplasmatota > E2 > JACPAO01 > JAHFTW01 > JAHFTW01. The sequence goes on from JBHELM010000266.1 coordinate 8,027, forward strand.
ATGGCCGCCTCCAGGATGCCGCCGCCCGGGGTGTCGACGAGGGTGGTCAGGGTCTGGCGGTTGCGCTGGAGGGTCATGCCGATGCTGAGCACGACCGTCTCGTAGCCGGCGCCGTAGGTGCGCAGGGCGGACTCGGTCTGCCTCGCCCCCGAGCGGCGCCCCAGCCCCTCGGCGCCGTGCACGAGCCCCTTGACGAGGGCGGGCGAGACCACCTCGGCGCCCTTGACCAGGTGTCCCACGGGCGAGACCAGGCCGGCGATGTCGTCGGCGGAGAGCCCTTCGACCCCGTGGACGTCCTTCAGCCGCAGGAGGGGGCCGTCGAGGATGGTTCGCAAGAGGGGGCGAGGTGGCTCCATGCCCCTCGACCCCGGTGGCGGCTCTTCTACGTTTTCGGCAAAACTGGGAACGTCCTGTTCGACTACCCTAAATCCGTTGCCCCCGCCCATCAAGGCTTATAACCCGCCATCTTCGGCGAAGCCAGGAGGAGCCTCAAAAGCTCCTCCGGCCCCAAGGGAAACCCCCATCCCCCCTGAAGGCGGACCTAAGGACGACGCATGGCCACAAGCTCCGAGATCGAGCAGCGACTCGCCAACCAGGGCTACAAGTACGGCTTCACGACCGCCATCGAGTCGGACACCGTCCCCGTCGGCTTGGGCGAGGAGACCGTCCGCCTCATCTCCGCCAAGAAAGGTGAGCCGGAGTGGCTGCTGGAGTGGCGCCTCAAGGCCTACCGCAACTGGCTCACGATGAAGGAGCCGACCTGGGCGAACGTCCACTACCCGGCCATCGACTACCAGGCCATCACCTACTACTCCGCGCCCAAGAAGCGGGCGGCCGGTGAAGGGCCCAAGTCCCTCTCCGAGGTGGACCCAGAGCTCGTCAAGATGTACGAGCGGCTGGGCATCTCGCTGAAGGAGCAGGAGCGCCTCACCGGGGTCGCCGTCGACGCCGTGGTGGACTCGGCCTCCGTCGCGACCACGTTCAAGGCGCAGCTTGCCGAGATGGGCATCATCTTCTGCAGTTTCAGCGAGGCCGTGCGCGAACACCCCGACCTGGTGCGCAAGTACCTCGGCACCGTCGTGCCCACCACGGACAACTTCTTCGCGGCGCTCAACTCGGCCGTGTTCTCCGACGGCAGCTTCTGCTTCATCCCCAAGGGCGTGCGCTGCCCGCTGGAGCTCTCCACCTACTTCCGCATCAACGCGGCGGGGACGGGCCAGTTCGAGCGCACCCTCATCATCGCCGAGGAGGGCGCCTACGTCTCCTACCTCGAGGGCTGCACCGCGCCGATGCGCGACGAGAACCAACTGCACGCCGCCGTGGTCGAGCTGGTTGCGCTCGACGACGCCGAAATCAAGTATTCCACGGTCCAGAACTGGTACCCCGGCGACAAGAACGGCAAGGGCGGCGTCTACAACTTCGTCACCAAGCGCGGCAAGTGCGCCGGCCGCCGCAGCAAAATCTCCTGGACGCAGGTCGAGACCGGCTCCGCCATCACTTGGAAGTATCCCTCCTGCATCCTGCTCGGCGACGACTCGGTGGGCGAGTTCTACTCCGTGGCACTTGCCAACGACTACCAGCAGGCCGACACCGGCACCAAGATGATTCACATCGGCAAGCGCACCCGCTCCACCATCGTCAGCAAGGGCATCTCGGGCGGCCACGGCCAGAACACCTACCGCGGCCAGGTCAAAATCATGAAGTCGGCGGAGGGGGCGCGCAACTACAGCCAGTGCGACAGCCTGCTGCTGGGCGACAAGTGCGGCGCGCACACCTTCCCCGTCATCGACGTGCAGAACCCGACCGCCATCATGGAGCACGAGGCGACGACGTCGAAGGTCTCCGACGACCAGATCTTCTACCTACGCCAGCGCGGCATCAGCCAGCAGGACGCCATCAGCCTCATCGTGAACGGCTTCTGCAAGTCCGTCTTCCGCAAGCTCCCCATGGAGTTCACCGTCGAGGCGCAGAACCTCCTCGACCTCAAGCTCGAAGGCACCGTCGGATAGCCATGACGCCCACCACCGCCCCCAGCAACAGCAAGCCCCTGCTCGACATCCAGGACCTCCACGTCGACGTGGACGGCAAGGAGATCCTGAAGGGCCTCTCGCTGACGGTCCGCTCCGGCGAGGTGCACGCCATCATGGGCCCCAACGGCTCCGGCAAGAGCACCCTCGCCCACGTCCTCGCCGGCCGCCCCGGCTACGGCGTGACGAAGGGCAGCATCCTCTACCACGGCAAGGACCTCCTGGCGATGGAGCCCGAGGAGCGCGCCCGCGACGGCGTCTTCCTCGCCTTCCAGTACCCCGTCGAGCTGCCCGGCGTCTCGAACACCTACTTCCTGCGCGAGGCCCTCAACGCCCAGCGCAAGCACAAGGGCCAAGGCGAGGTCGACGCCGTGGATTTCCTGGACCTCATCAAGCAGAAGGCCCGACTCGTCGGCATGGACGACAAGTTCCTCTCGCGCGGCGTCAACGAGGGCTTCTCCGGCGGCGAGAAGAAGCGCAACGAGGTGCTCCAGATGGCAGTCCTCGAGCCGCGCCTCGCCATCCTCGACGAGACCGACTCCGGCCTCGACATCGACGCGCTGCGCACCGTCGCCGAGGGCGTCAACCGCCTGCGCAGCCCCGACCGCGCCATGGTCGTCGTCACCCACTACCAGCGCCTCCTCAACTACGTGGTCCCCGACCGCGTCCATGTCTTGGCCGGCGGCCGCATCGTCAAGTCCGGCGGCAAGGAGCTGGCGCTGGAGCTGGAGAGGTCCGGCTACGAGACCGTGAAGGCATGAGCATGAAGGCCGTGACCGAGCCGCTGGCGGGCGTCGCAGCGACGTTCCACGGCGGCGGCTGGGCCAAGCGCGGCCCCGGCTTCCTGCGCGAGGCCCGCCAGCAGGCCCTCCACACCCTGGAGTCGGCCAGGCTGGACCCCGCGCTTGCGTCCTTCCTCCCCGTCGCCGGCCCCGCCCGCGCGGTGCGGCCCGAGGAGGTCGAGCCCTACCGCCTCGCCGGCGCCATCGAGCTGGTCTTCGTCGACGGCCACCACGCCCCCGCGCTCGACCGCAACGTCGCCGGCCTGCGCGGCCTGAACGTCGGCAGCCTGGCCGCCGCCCTCGAGCGCCCGACCGAGGACCTGGAGCACCACCTCGCGCGCCACGCCGACGCCGACGACCCCATCGTCGCGCTCAACACCGCGTTCCTGCAGGACGGCGCCTTCGTCCACCTGCCGCGCGCGGCCATCGTGGAGGAGCCCATCCACCTCCTGCACCTCGCCACTGAGCCGCACGCCCCCGCCGCGTGCCACGTCCGCCACCTGATTGTCCTGGGCGGGGGTGCGCAAGCCACCATCGTCGAGTCCTATGTCGGCCTCGCCTCCCCCGACGCCGGCCTCACCACCGCGGTGACGGAACTCGTCGCGGGCGCGGGCGCGCATGTCCAGCGCGTCAAGCTCCAGCGCGAGAACCTGCACGCCCGCCACGAGGCCGTCCTCGCCGTGCGCCAAGACCGCGACGCCGTCGTGCGGGACCACCTCTTCTCCGTCGGCGCCGCCAGCGCGCGCAACGCCGTCGACGCCATCCTGGGCTCGCCCGGCGCCGAACTCCACCTCGGCGGCCTGTTCCTCGCCACCGGGACGCAGCGGGTGGAGTGCCCGACCCGCATCGACCACGCGGTGCCGCACACCACGAGCCGCGAGCTCTACAAGGGCGTCCTCGACGGCGCCGCGCGGGGCTCCTTCCTTGGCAGCGTCAAGGTCCGCGCCGACGCGCAGAAGACCGACTCCGCGCAGACCAACCGGAACCTCCTGCTCTCCGACCAGGCGCTCATGCACAGCCTGCCGCAACTGGAGATCCACGCCGACGACGTGAAGTGCAGCCACGGCAGCACCATCGGCCAGTTGAGCCCCGAGTCGCTGTTCTTCCTGCGCAGCCGCGGCATCGACGCCGAGCAGGCGCGCCTCATCCTCACGCAGGCGTTCGCGCAGGAGGTCATCGACCAGATGCCGTTGCCGGTGCAACCGCTCCTGCACGACCTGCTGACCCAGTGGTTCGCTTGCCGCAAGGTGTCGGGGGCGACCGCTTGACGCCCGACCGAACCACGAATTTCACGAATTGCACGAAAGCCGTTTTCGTGTCATTCGTGCAATTCGTGGTTTCCCAGGAGGGGCCAGCATGACGTTCGACTCGCGCAAGGCCGCCGCCGACTTCCCCATCCTCCACCGCAAGGTGCATGGCAGGCGCCTCGTCTACCTCGACAACGCCGCCACCAGCCAGAAGCCGCAGGCGGTCATCGAGCGGATGCGCCGCTACTACGCGGAGGAGAACGCCAACGTCCACCGCGGCGTCCACCTGCTGTCGGAGCTGGCGACGAAGGAGTACGAGGGCGCCCGCGCCAAGGTCGCCCGCTTCATCAACGCGGACCCGCATGAGTGCGTCTTCGTGCGCGGCACGACGGAGGCCATCAACCTCGTCGCCAACACCTTCGTCCGCGCCCGCCTCAAGCCCGGCGACGAGGTCGTCGTCACGGAGATGGAGCACCACAGCAACATCGTCCCGTGGCAACTGCTGTGCGAGCAGGCCGGCGCGAAACTGCGCGTCGCCCCCATCACCATGGCCGGCGAGTTGGACCTGGCTGCCTACTCCGCCGCGCTCGGCCCCCGCACGAAGTTCGTGTCGGCCGTCCACGTCAGCAACGCGCTTGGCACCGTCAACCCCGTGCAGCGCATGGTCCAGGAGGCGCATGCCAAGGGCATCCCCATCCTCCTCGACGGCGCCCAGGCCGTGCCGCACCTGCCGGTCGACGTGCGTGCCCTCGGCTGCGACTTCTACGCCTTCAGCGGCCACAAGATGTACGGCCCCACCGGCATCGGCGTCCTCTACGGCAGGCGCGAGCACCTGGAGGCCATGCCGCCGTGGATGGGCGGCGGCGACATGATCCGCTCCGTCACGTTCGCCAAGAGCACCTGGAACGACGTCCCGCACAAGTTCGAGGCCGGCACCCCCAACATCTCCGGCGCCATCGGCCTGGGCGCCGCCGTGGACTACCTCACGCAGGCCGGCATGGTCGCCGTCGCCGAGCACGAGCACCGCCTGCTCGAGTACGGCACCCTGAAGCTGCTGGAGGTGCCGGGCCTCCGCCTCATCGGCACCGCGCACGACAAGGCCGGCGTCCTCTCGTTCGTCCTGGACGGCATCCACCCGCACGACATCGGCTCCCTGGTGGACCGCGACGGCGTGGCCATCCGCACCGGCCACCACTGCGCGCAGCCCGTGATGGAGAAGTTCGGCGTCCCCGCCACCTGCCGCGCCAGCCTGGGGCTCTACAACACGGAGGAGGACGTCGACGCGCTGGTGGCCTCCCTCAAGCACGTCGTGGAGATGTTCGCGTGACCACTCTTGGAACCACGAATTGCACGAATTGCACGAAGGGCCGTTTCGTGTCATTCGTGAAATTCGTGGTTCCAGAAGGGGAGGCGTAGCATGGACGACGCCCTGCGCGAGCTGTACCAGGAGACCATCCTGGAGCACAACAAGCGCCCGCGCAACTTCCGCAGGCTGGAGGGCGCCGACCGCGTGCAGGAGGGCTTCAACCCGCTGTGCGGCGACCGCCTCACGCTCTACCTCAAGCTCGAGGGCAGCCGCATCGTGGACGTCGCGTTCCAGGGCAGCGGCTGCGCCATCAGCACCAGCAGCGCCAGCCTGATGACCGAGGCGGTCAAGGGCAGGAGCGTGGCGACGGCGCAGCGCCTCTTCGACGCCTTCCACAGCCTGGTCACCCGCGAGCCGCCCATCCCAGGCAAGGACGAGGTGGGCAAGCTGCTCGTGTTCTCCGGGGTCGGCGAGTTCCCCGCCCGCGTCAAGTGCGCCACCCTGTGCTGGCACACCCTGAAAGCCGCCCTCGCCGGAGAGGCAGCGCCCGCCACCACGGAGTGAGCATGGCGGACTACGCCCCCCTCGCCCGCGACGTCGAGGCCATCCGCATCCCCGACGGCGTCCCCGTCCCGCTCGCCAAGGGCATCCTCGTCAAGCTGACGCAGGCCCTGGGCTTCAGCTACACCGTGCAGACCGAGCAGGGCGCCAAGTACCGCCTCGCCGGCAAGGACGGCGACGCCATCGGCCAGCCCGTCGTCGGTACCCTCGATGCCCTGCGCGACGTCCCGCAGGAGCCCGCCGCCCTGGAGGCCCTGGCGCGGGAACAGTTGAAGGGCGTCTACGACCCCGAGATCCCCGTCGACATCGTGGACTTGGGCCTCGTCCACTCCTGCAAGGTCACGCCCCGCGCCGAGGGCGGCTTCCACGCCGAGGTCCGCATGGGCCTCACCGCGCCCGGCTGCGGCATGGGCGACGTCCTGGTGAAGGACGTCGAGCGCGCGCTCAAGGCCATCCCCGGCATCGCGACCGTGGACGCCAAGGTGGTGCTGTTCCCGGTGTGCAACCCGTACACCATGATGTCAGAGGCGGCCAAGCTCAAGCTCGGGATGCTCTGAACGGCCCCGACGCCGCGAAGTCCGCGGACCGGGAGGAACGTTTCCTGCCGTTCACGCCTTTCGCGGTTGGGTCGGTCATGCGGATGCACTTCACTCCGTGCAATCCGTGGTTTCGGGGAAGTCACTCGCGGGCGAGCCTGCCCTCGGGGTCGAACACCAGCATCCCGACCTTCAGCTTCCCCGCCTCCTCCTCCGGGATGGGCTCCACGACGGCGTCCTCCGCCAGGATGCGGGAGTTGCCGAACGGGTCCTCGAAGATGAGCGTCACCGGCGGCGCCTTGCCGTCGCGCATCAGGCCAAGGGTCTCCTGCAGCTGCATGACGCGCTCCAACTGCTCCGGGTCCTCGGCGTCGCGGCCGAGCTGGTCCAGCACCCGCTCGATGCGCACCAGGATGCCCTCGACGTTGCTGACGAACGCCTCCGACGCCACGCCGGGCTCGATGGTGATGCCCAGCTCCGGGATCCGGATGGTTCCCGACGAGGAGCGCACGACGCGCACCATCATGTCGTCGCCCGTGGCCACCCGGTAGCTGACCCGGGTCGGCTCATGGCTGTCCGTCAGCACGAAGTCGGTGTGCCGGTAGCCGCACGCCTCGCACTGCATGAGCGTCTCCAGGCTGGTGCCCAGGAAGGGGAGGTCGATCTGCTCCGCGTTGTAGTCGAGGCCCACGCCGCCGCACGCAGGGCAGATGGCCTCGTCCAGGCGGGTTCGCACCACGGCGTGGCCAAATGGTCGCTTACAAAAGAGTTGGGGGAGGCTGGTTCTGTTCTAAGTCGCGGGATTTGAGGCGCCCTCCTTGGCCTGTTCCACTTCGCGGGATGCCGCCTTGATGGAGGCCCCCGGCGGAATTCGTCGCGGCAAGCTCGGCGCCGGAGGCCCACTCGCCCCCGCACGGGCCACACTGCCCAGGCTGCAAGGCTAGGGGGATTGCCATTGCCACCCTCTCGATTCTGCTCGTTGGTGCCGTCGGCGCGGCCTCGTTCTACGCCTATGCCACCCACTACAACGCGGAACTTCTGGAAGAGTCAGAGGCAGCAGTCGGGCCAGCCTTCGCCATCGTCAGCCAGGGTGCCCCGGCGCTGACGCGGAGCGCCACCTCGCCGCCGCCAACTGCCGCACCAACTACGGCGCCACCCATCCCAACCCAAGACCAGACCCAAGTGGCAGCTAAGGCCGAATATGCCTACAAGCACAATGTCACCCTCACCGTGGGCGCTGGCCTCCTGCTCGGTGGCCAATACTTCGACGACGCGACCCACCACCTGCAAAACCGTGACCTGGAGGGGGCGAAGGACGACCTACTCAAGATGAAGGGGGCCTACTCGGCGGCGGACTCAATCCTCACCTCCGGCTACTACCCGCCGCCGTCGTGCTGCTCGGCCTTCTACTCCCAAGCCCATCGGCTGCTGATTGACGAGGTGAGCATGGCCCAATACCTATGGGGCTGCACCTACGACAAACAGCATGGCTACGACTCAGGCGACTGCGACACGGCCAAGCGCCTTGCGGGACCACTGGGCGACAGCCAGACGGCGTGGGTCAACGCGGCCCAGCCGTGGCTCTGAGCCCATCCCGCGACTTGGAACGCCCCTGTCCAACAGGAGGAAATCACACGACAACGGAACAGAACCGTCGCTGGTGCCCTTGAAAGGACCTGCCTTGCCCCGATTAGGCGAGCTTCGGCTTCCTAGCGCGAACCCGCGCCCTTGTTCTTGTGCCGGTCGACGCGGACGCCGGTCGGGCAGATGATGTAGAACTTGCCCCAGCCGGCGATGTCGCCGTTGATGTCCTGGGC
>JBHELM010000267.1:0-6692 GCA_046352715.1 Thermoplasmatota archaeon
AGGCTAGACCGTTCCGGCCCACCGGGCGTACACATGACAGGAGGCACTAGCTTGATGGGAACGTGCACTTTCGGAAAGATGCCATCCAGGGGCGAAGGCGTGTCTGGGACCTGGGCGACGGCCGAAGGAACCACGGCGGACCCCGCCATGAACCGGACAGCCACCTTCCTTCTCCCCCTCATCCTTCTTTCCATCCTTGCGCTCGCTGCGTTGTTTTCGGGGTCCCGCGACCAGGGCTTGCCGCCCCGGTTCGCGCCTCCGGCGCTCGCCTTCCTCCACCGCTTCGACAATGCGGACGACCCCGGCTCCACGTTCCTGTCTGTCGGGTTCCGGCTTGACTCGGAATCGCGGTTCGAGGTCGCCTTCAACGAATCGGCCACTTGGACGGATTCCAACGTCTACTGGATTCAGGACGAATTGCTGACCTTCGCCCAAGGGCGGGTCGCGCCGGGCAACTTCGAGGCATCCGAGGCGGACACGACCTGCGACGCAAGCACCGCCCATGGGAGCCTCGGGGAGTGCCGCCGGACGACGCTTGAGCAAGGTGGCCCTGGCCGTTTCGGCTCGACGCTGCGCCCCGGAACCTACGTCGCGCAGGTCATGGCCTTCGGCGCAGACCGCGCACGGATTTCGCTCACCCTGTCCTTCGCCGCCGACGCGACAATCCTGTGGAGGCAGACCGGCGGGACACGACTCCTTGCGATGGAGCCGGTGGACGATGCATCGCCCCAGCTCCAAGCCGCGTCCACCGAAATCGGGACGCCCTTCTTCGCCCGCTTCCGCACGGGGGGCAGCAACGGAGCCGCCTTCCGCCTCAATGCGACCCGCGAAGGCGAAGGGCCGCCTCTTACCTTCGTGTCCTCGGCCCCCCGCGCATCCTCACAGCCGGACCATTACCTCCGCCCGGTGTGGCTGAACCTCGAACAGAACGAAACCATGTATGGACCCGCCTTCGCAGGAGCAAAGGGGCGTTGGACGTTCCGGGCCGACCTTCTGCCCACCGCGCCTGTCCCCAACGTCGGACTGCTGGGAATCGTGGAGGCTCCAGCGTATGTCGGTGGCGAAGGCGTCTTTCATCCGCTCGGGGTCCGACCCGCGCTCCCGCCAGCCTGGCCCCGTTCCGGGCCAGCGTCGTAGGGTTCTGGCGGAGCGCAAGGACGGAACGGGCGGCGTTGGCCCTTCCGTTGCCTTTTCATAGCACCACCCATGGGCCCGCCATCCGGTGAAGGTCATGGGACGAGTCTCTGCGATGATTGGCGGCGAGGCCGGGTTCGGCATCATGTCGAGCGGCGAGCTGCTGGCCAAGTGCCTGACGCACGGCGGCCTCTGGGTCTACACGAACATCGAGTACCCGTCGCTCATCCGCGGCGGCCACAACGCCATCCATGTCACGGCCTCCGATGAGCCCATCGTCTCCTACTACCCGGAGCTGCAGTGCCTCATCGCGCTCAACAAGGAGACCATCGACCTCCACATCAAGGACATCGCCAAGGGCGGCGTCGTGGTGTACGACGGCGACGAGGTGCAGGCCAACGACCCGGCCTACGCCGAGCACCAGGCGCGCGGCGTCCACTTCCTGAGCGTGCCGCTGAATAAGCTGTCCGAGGCGGCGGGCGGCGCCATCACCAAGAACACCGTCGCGGTGGGCGCGATGCTGGCGTTCATCGCCTACCCGTTCCACTACGTCCAGGAGGGCCTGGAGGAGATCTTCGGCAAGAAGGGCGGCGACATCATCACGATGAACATCACCGCCGCCAAGTCGGGCTTCGAGTTCGTCCAGCAGAACTTCGCCGACAAGATTGTCAAGCTGGTGGCGGAGCACAAGGACGCTCCCCGCCGCATGATGATCTCGGGCAACCAGAGCACCGCGCTCGGCCTCATCCAGGGCGGCCTCAAGTGGTACAGCGCCTACCCGATGACGCCCGCCACCGCCATCCTGCAGACCCTCATCCAGTACGGCGAGCCCTACGGGGTCATCGCCAAGCAGACCGAGGACGAGCTGGCGGCCGGCCTGATGGCCATCGGCGCCAACTACCAGGGGCTGCGCGCCGCGTGCGGCACCTCCGGCGGCGGCTTCTCGCTGATGGTGGAGGGGCTGGGCCTCGCCGCCATCGCGGAGGTCCCGATGGTCTACGTCAACGTCCAGCGCGCCGGCCCCGCCACCGGGTTGCCCACCTGGTCGGGCCAGGGCGACCTCCGGTTCGTGCTGCACGCCAGCCAGGACGAGTTCCCCCGCTTCGTGCTCGCCCCCGGCGACGCGCAGGAGTGCTTCCACGTCGCGGCGGAGGCGCTCAACCTCGCCGAGATGTTCCAGGTGCCGGTCATCGTCCTGACCGACAAGAACCTCGCCGAGCACCACCAGACCTGGGAGCCCTACAACACGAAGTCGCACGTCATCAACCGCGGCAAGCTGCTCAAGCCCGGCGAGGCCAAGCCGGACCCCTCCTACCGCAAGTTCGCCCGCCTGGAGTTCACCGCCGACGGCGTCTCCCCCCGCACCGTGCCCGGCATGCTGGGCGGCCAGCACACGATGGCCTCCGACGAGCAGGACCGCTTCGGTGACATCACGGAGGACCCGACCAACCGCACTAACCGCCACCTCAAGCGCTTCGCCAAGATGGAGGGCATGGCCAAGGCGTGCCCCGCGCCGAAGTTCTGGACCTGGCGCAACGGCCACGTCGCCGAGGACAAGGACCCCGGCGCCGCGGACGTCACCCTCGTCTGCTGGGGCGGCACCAAGGGCCCCGCCATCGAGGCGTGCAAGGTGCTGGCGCAGCAGGGCGTCAAGGCCAACGTCCTGCACATCATCTACATCTGGCCCTTCCCGCACGCCCTCGGCGAGATGCTGGAGGCGTGCAAGAAGACCATCATGGTCGAGGCCAACCACATGGGCCAGCTCGAGGGGCTGATGCGCGAGCAGCTCCTGCGCGGCTGCGACGCCCGCATCCACCGCATCGACGGCCGCCCGTTCAACCCGCCCCAGCTCGCCCGCGACGTCGGCCGCATCCTGGGTCAGGAGTACACCGACATTATCGCCAACGCCCGCGAGGTGTACGTATGACCACCCAACAGGAGTACAAGCTCACTGTCAAGGACTTCACCACCGAGAACAAGCCCGACTGGTGCCCCGGCTGCGGCGACTTCGGCATCCTCAACGCCCTCAAGAAGGTCCTCGTCGACCTCAAGAAGGAGCCGCACGAGGTCACCGTCATCGCCGGCATCGGCTGCTCCTCGAAGCTGCCCCACTGGCTCAACGTCTACGGCTTCCACACCCTGCACGGCCGCGCCCTGCCCATCGCGACGGCGGTGCGCCTGGCCAACACGAAGAACGACGTCATCGTCATCTCGGGCGACGGCGACGGCTACGGCATCGGCGTCGGCCACCTCGTCCACGCCGCCCGCCGCAACGTCAACGTCACGATGCTGGCGCACAACAACCAGATCTACGGCCTGACCACCGGGCAGGCCAGCCCGACCACCGACCTGGGCCACAAGACCAAGACGACGCCGAAGGGCAACTTCGAGGCGCCGGTCAACCCCCTGGCGCTCGGCATCGCGTGCGGCGCCGGCTTCGTGGCCCGCAGCAGCGCCGGCGACCCCAAGCACCTCGCCGAGACCCTCAAGGCCGGCATCGAGTACCGCGGCTTCTCCCTCATCGACATCCTGCAGCCCTGCGTGACCTTCAACAAGGTCAACACCTACGCGTGGTACAAGGAGCAGAGCGTCAAGCTCCCCGCCGACTGGGACCCGACCAACAAGGCCAAGGCGTTCGAGAAGGCGCTGGAGTGGGGCCACAACGACATCGCCCTCGGCACCCTCTACCGCAACGACAAGCTGCCGACGCTCGAGGACGCCTACCCGCAGGCGACCGGGCCGACGCCGCTCTACCAGATGGACATCCGCAACATCGACGTGACGCCGACCTTGCAGAAGTTCATCTGACGGCGAAACGGGTTCGCTGCGCTCACCGCGTTTCGCCGCGAGCCGAACCTGCGGGGGTCCTCCGGCCCCCCGCGCCCCCTCGGAGGAAGGGGCGGTCGCTCGCAACCCGCAGGGGCTTCGCCCCTACGGCTGACCCCTGGGTGGGGCGCTCCGCTGCGCTCGGGCCCCACGCCCACTTCGAGCAATGCCGTGGCCTCACCGGCGGGCCGGCTCCTCTCCTTGCCCGCGCGTCGCTGCGCTCCGCGCTCGCTCGGGGCCTCCGGCGCGACCGCCCATGCCAGCGTGCTGCCAAGAGCCGCACATGTTCACCGTCGAGCGCTGCCCCGCAAGCCCCTAACCCCCCGCGCCCAAGCTAGGCGCGTGACGGGTCGGCGGTCGGTGCGCGGCGGGGGGCGGATGTGAGCGCGCGGATGCACGGGCTGACCCGCCTGCGCTTCCTGCTGGCGCTGTGGGTCGTCCTGTTCCACTACCGCCCCGCCGCCGGTGCCCCCCTGCCTGGCTTGGCGACGGCGTTCCTCGAGGCGGGCTACCTGGGGGTGCCGTTCTTCTTCGTCCTGTCCGGCTTCGTGCTGGCCAGCGCGTACCCCTCCGGCAGCCTGTCCGACGGGGCGGGGGTGCGCCGGTTCGCGGTGCGCCGCTTCGCCCGCCTCTACCCCGGCTTCTTTCTCGCCGTCGCCGCCTTCGCGGTGCTTCAGCTCGCGGCCCACCTCGCCGGCCTGCCCACCGAGTTCGACCCGCGGGCGAACCTGGCGGCGCTGCCCCTCACGCTGCTGGGCCTGCACGCCTGGCTCCCCTCCGCCGCCTGCGCCTGGAACTGCCCCTCCTGGCCGCTGTCGGTGGAGTTCGCCTTCTACGCGGCGTTCCCCTTCCTGCTGCGCCTCTCGCCGCGCCAGCGCCTCCTCGCGGGGGGCCTGGTGACGGTTGCCTCCATCGCCCTGCTCGCCGGGGCGCCGGGCCTGCCGGACGAGGTGCTCATCTTCAACCCGGCCATGAACCTCGCCTCCTTCCTGCTCGGGATGCTGCTGCGCGACTGGGACCTCGGCTCCAGCGCGCAGGCGCGGCGGGTGGCAGGCTTCGTCGCCCCGGTCGCGGTCCTGGCCCTCGTCGCCGCCAACGCCCTGCTGCACGACAAGGCGGCCCTCAACGGGGTGGGCGCCTGGTTCGCCGTCTGCCCGACGGTGGTGGCCTTCTCACGCCCCTCCGCCGCGCCCGACCGGTCGCTGCTGACGCGGCTGGGCGAGGCGAGCTTCGCGCTCTACATCTGGCACATCCCCCTGCGCATGGTGTTCCAGGGCGCCGGCGTCGTCGCGGGCCTCCGCACGGGAACCCTCGCGTTCGAGGCGGTGGCAGCGGCAACGGCCGTCCTGGCCAGCCTCGCGCTCTACCGCTGGGTCGAGGTCCCCGCCGAGCGGCTGCTGGTGCGCCGCCTGCTGCCAAGCCGGCCAGCGCCCACCCTGGACCCGTCCAGCCCGGCGTCCGCGGGGCAGGCGGCCCGGCCTGCGGCGTTCGGCCCACCCGTGCCGGACGCGGCGCAGGCCTCCGCCTCCGGCGCCATCGGGCTGCCGCGCCGTGCGGGCCGCAGGCGGCTGCGTGGCACGGCGGGCGGCGGCTAGGGCACCGGGACGTTCGCGCGCCGCACATGTTCAAACCCGTTCGAGCCTTGTCCCGCAACCGTCTAGCGGTGCGGCGCCCGAGGCAGGGGCATGGCGGACCTCCGGCGGGCGGCTCCCGCGTGGACCTTCTGGTTGGTCCTCGCCCTCCCCCTTGCGGGCGCGCAGCCGGAGGCCGCCTGTTCCTCCCCCGAGGCGTCCGGCGGCGCGGCGCCTGCGGAGTGCCAGCCGTCCCCGCAGCCCGCCCTCTCGCCGCTGGACGTGCTGCTGAGCGGCGGTGGCATCCTCGGCTCGCTGCTCCTGCTGCGCAAGGGGCCGACGGCACCCTCTTGACGGCGGGCCGAGTCCCAGGGCCGCTTGGAGCGCCCGGCCTTCCGCTACCACTGGCTCAAGCTGCGCGCCGTGGCCCACCCAACGGAGGGGCTTGCCAAGGTGCGGGAGGCGGTGCGCCTCGTCGCGGGGCTGCCAGAGGAGGCGTTCGCGGCGGCGACCACGGACACGCCGATGGAGACCCACCACGGCCTCACCAGCCACGTCCTGGAGGCGACCGTCGACCGGAGCCGGGCGCTGCGCGACGTCCTGGAGCGGGTGCTGGCCATCCCGGGGGCCCGCGAGCGTCTGCGCGCCACGCTGGACGCCCGCACGGACGAGGACGGCCTGTTCTACGTGCGGCTGGACAAGCAGGCGGCGGCGCAGGGGCGGCTGGAGCTGACGCAGGGCGAGGACTGCGTGCAGTTGCGGCTCAAGGTGGAGGCCTACCCGGCGGGGCGGGCGGCGGCGCTGGCGATGCTGGAGCGCCTCCTGGAGTCGGGACGGCCGTAGCCCTTCGCACGCCCCTCAATCCGCAAAGCCTGCGAACCCCTGGGAAATTGCTCGGACGCCTGAGGGTCTTCGCAACGCTCGCGCCCTTCGCGGTTCGTGGGTGGCGGTGCGGCGAACCCTTCATCGGCACTTTCACTCACCCCCTGGCATGACCTATGCCCCTCATATCCGTGGGCGACGTCCATGCAATCGATGAGCCTGGTCGAGGAGGAGCTGGGGGGCCCGACGGTCTTCAAGGACCTGTCCAAGCTCGACTTCGACTACGTCCCCGACAGCCTGCCCGGCCGCGACGAGGCCATCCGCGCCCTCTCCGCCCTC